>JAFASD010000546.1 GCA_019244945.1 Acidobacteriaceae bacterium
GATCTTGCCAGAGTTGCGGCTCCACTACGTCACTTTGGGCACGGCGCATCGAAATTCATCTGGCGAGATCGACAATGCTGTCCTGCTGTTGCATAGCAGCGGCGGCCAAACGGCTGAATTGTTCGTGCCCTCATTTACCCCAATATATGGTGCCGGCCAGCCATTGGACCTGACCAAGTTCTACGTGATCATTCCCGACTCCATAGGGCACGGAAAGTCCAGCAAGCCAAGCGACGGTATGCGAGCGCACTTCCCACGTTACGGCTATGAAGACATGGTAGCGGCTCAGCATCGCATAGTAAGCGAGAAACTCGGCGTCACCCATCTTCGGCTAGTAATGGGATTGTCCATGGGAGGAATGCACACCTGGCTGTGGGGAGTGCACTACCCGGACATGATGGACGGTTTGCTTCCGCTCGGATCGCTTCCCGTCGAGATTGGCGGGCGCAATCGTATGTGGCGCCGTATGGTAGTGGACGCCATTCGCAATGATCCGGAGTGGAAGAATGGCGATTACGAACCACGGCCGCACGGATACTCGCGTATAGTTCCGCTGATCGTGATGATGACCGGCAACCCGGCGAGACAGTTTGAAAGGTATCCGACACGACCGGCAGCAGACGCTTGGTATAACAGCCTGATCGAGAGCGCTTACAAGAACCCAAACAACGACCCCAATGACCGTCTCTACCAGTACGATGCTTCGAGCGACTACAACCCGGCTCCTGATCTCGAAAAGATCAAAGCCAAGGTGATCGCTGTCGAGTTTGAGGACGATCAGATCAACTCACCGGAATTTGCCGCGCTGGATCGAGAAATGCCGCGGGTGAAGAACGGCAAGTATGTGATCATACCGGCCGGCAAGCAGAGCGACGGCGAAGCCTCCAACATCCGCAACCCTGAATTGTGGCGGACGTATTTGGAAGAATTGTTGCGCGTGGCTTCTCGTTGATAGACTGCCCGTGCTTCTTGGACCGGCTTCGGGCAGACGACGTCGCCACTCGAAAAGGTAGGCAGCGAGGTCAAGTTGACGAAGAACGCGCTAGCCACACATGTGCCGAGTCGCGCAGCCGGATCAGAGACGACAACCGCCTTACGCGTCGAGCTGGTCGGCGCGCCGGGCGGCAGACTTGCCAGGGGCGCCAGCGGGACTTTTCAAACTGACCCACGATCCTACTTTGAATGCAAGTAAGCCAACCGCGCCACACATCTACTTCCGTCTCTCACAAACTAGCGGTACGCCGCCGCCTGGATCCGGTACAGCTCAGAATACGGACCGCCTTTCAGCATCAGCTGTTCGTGAGTACCAGTCTCTATCAGCCGGGACCCGTCGAGCACGATGATGAGATCCGCCATACGCACGGTTGAAAAACGATGCGATACCAGAATCGTGATGCGGCCGTTACCTTCGGCGTCCCGCGCCGCTGCGGCATAGCGCTCGAATAGCGCGTGTTCCGTCTCCGCATCCAGAGCGGCAGTAGGTTCATCGAGAACCAGCAGCAGCGGCTGATCCCGCATGAAGCCGCGCCCCAGCGCCAGCTTTTGCCATTGACCGAACGATAACTCGACTCCGCTCGGCCATGTCGTACCAAGCTGTGTGTCAAGACCTGAGATTAACTGAGCGACTAGGTCATTCGCGCCCGCTCGATCGATTGCTGCAATCACGGCAGGCTCGTTGTCCAGCTGGGGCACGTCTCCCAAACCCACCGTTTGTCTCACGCGGAATTCGAAACGGAAAAAATCCTGGAATGCGCCCGCCAGACGCGCTCTCCACTCGATGGCGGAAAGTCGCGCCAGTGGTGTGCCGTCGATAAAAATCGAGCCCGATGACGGCTCATACATCTTCGCGAGCAGCTTCACCAACGTTGTCTTGCCCGCGCCATTCTCGCCTACGATTGCCACGACCGCACCCGCGGGAAGCGTAACCGACACATCGTCGAGCACAAGGCGTGACGTGCCAGGGTAAGCGAACGAGACGTGATCCAGCCGGATACCCTGGCGCAAGCTGCTAGGCGGCACCTGGTCACCCGAGGCCGCAACAGCGGCTGCGTAGTCCTCGAGCCACGCCAGCCGCCGCGATCCATCCATCCAGAATCCGCGCAGGAATCCAATCTCGCCAACGGTTGCGCCGATATAAGCTGACAATCGCGCTCCTGCGGCGAGCACCAGGAGCACCGCGCTGGCCGAAGCGCGAAGCCCGAAAGATACGAACACCACCGCGCCTGCATACGCGAGGCCAAAGATTGCCCATGCCGCCACATGCCAAATCGCCGAACCCCATCGCGCAGTCGCGACTTCCGAGTACCATCGCTCCCAAGCCGACCGCCGGTCTTTTATAAGGCGTTCTCCGATACCGGTGACTCGCACTTCTTTTCCAGGCGACGCGGTTGTTGCAATCGTGAATAGGTGGCGCGCGAGCCGGCTCGTTTGGGCACCTCGTTCCTGTGCCGATCTCTCGACCGCAGGCCGCCACGTCGACGTCCAAACCGTTGGCAGAGCAAATAGCACAAGAAGGACAAGCGCCGGATGAACCGACGCCAGCAACGCCAGAGTCACAGCCAAACGCAGAATCCACCCCAGTGTCGAAAATACCGACATGTACATGTGATCCAGCACGAACACCTGGTCCCGAAGCATCGATAATCTGTCCAGATATTCGGGCCGCTCCTGATGCGCGATGGTTGCGATGGATGCCTGGAGTTGCGCAACGTGCGACTCGAGCGCGATAGTCACTTTATCGCGGAAGCGGCGCTGCACGCGCGTGCTCACCGTACGCAGAAACCAGGTAGCTGCCGCCGATACGCCCAGACCAACTGCCGCCCCTTCGACCATGCCGGGTCGGTGGTCGAGAACACCCTTTCCTAGTAGCATCAGCCACAACGCCAGGAGCGCATCCGGCAGTGCGGCGATCTGCGACAAAATGAACGCCACGACCATTAACCGTGGCTCATGGCGAAACCCTAACTTGCACAAGCGCCACATCGAGGATAAGGCTGGTGGCAGCGGCTCAATCGCTCCATCCCGGTCAGGAAAGGACGTCATAAACAGCTCCCTCCTCATCCGGGGCGTGGAAGCGTTGCGCCTGCAGATCGAACATCGTTCGATAACGCCCGCCCAGCGACATCAACTCATCGTGCGTGCCGAGTTCAACCACACGGCCGTGTTCGAGCACGCAGATACGATCGGCATGGCGGACTGTCGAGAAGCGATGCGAAATCAGGATGGTCGTGCAATGACGTGTCGCAGCGAGCAGCCGGTCGAAAATCTCCGCTTCGCCGCGGACGTCGAGTTGCGCCGTGGGCTCATCGAGCAGCACCACTCCTGCACCCATGTTGACCGCCAGCAGAGCGCGGGCAAGCGCGACCCGTTGCCATTGGCCGCCGGACAAATCGGTGCCGCCGCTGTACCCGCGAGCCAGCACTGTATCCAGCGACGCCAGATTCGCTGCACCTGCGGATTCAAGGGCGGCCTGCACAGAATCCTCCGGAGCGCCGGCAGGCGCGATGTTATCGCGCAGCGGCAGTTCCAGGCGTATGAAGTCTTGAAAAACGGCTGCTACCCGCGAACGCCACGACGCTAGATCAAGTTCGCGAATGTCGAGGCCATCGATTTCGATCGAACCGGATTGCGGATCATACAAGCGGCAAAGAAGCTTGGCGATCGTGGTTTTCCCCGCGCCGTTTACTCCAACAATAGCGAGCGACGAACCAGCCGGAATCGTCAGATCAAAATGCTCGAGCACCGGCGCGGCGGTACTCCCAGCATCCGAAGCAGCCGGATACGCAAAGGTGACATCGCGAAGCCGAATCTCTTTGAAGGGCATTCCGTCAGCCGGCCGATTACCGACACGTAACTCACCTGCAGGGCGCATGGCCCCTTTCAGCCGCAGCACGGCAGCCACAGCGGCCGCCGGTCCGTCAAGCGCCCAACTGAATCCCCCGAACGCGATCGTCGATACGCCAATGGCGCTCTGCGCATATATGACGGCTTCACCGAGACTGATACGCCCATCAAGAGCCGCGGCCCCGAGCAACCAGAACACCACGAGGTTCGCGGTAACAACCAGAAGCATGCTCCAAAGGACTGGGCGCTCGCGTAAGCGCGTGGCTGCGTACTGAAGTTCATGCAGCCGCGTGCGTCTGGCGATGAAGCGATCGATTGTCCAGCCGGCGAGACCGAACAACCGTAATTCCTTGCTCGCGGGAGGATCCACTGCCAAACGGTAAGCGTAATCGGCATCTCGCTGTGCGCTACGCACCTCCTCTGTATTACGATCGCGCCAAATCGCGCTTTCGCGCAGAAGCCAGTGCGTCGCCAGCCACGCTCCCCCAAGTAGGATAGGAGCCCACCACGAATACCTCGCAAGAATGATGGCACACGCGACACCGCCAATCATCTCGACCATGCCGCTCGCTATGAAATCCATAGAGATCGAAATCGGCGGGCCGGTCATGCCAAGGTCGAAATCGCGCGCGACCGTAAGATCACTGGTAAGCGCAGGATTCTCGAGATGCCCAATGCCCGGTGGACGAACACATGCCTCCGTCAGGCGGTCGTACAGCCACGCCGCGGTGCGATCCCCTAAATTTGTGCTCAGCGCCTGATGAATAGGGTTGAGCACTTGAAGCAATACGAATACGACGCTCGCGAAAATGAGCGGGCCCAACAGAGAGTTCCCGCCCTGAACAGCGGCGACCAGCACGCCCATCGCGATAGCGAACACAGCCGGCAGAATCCCTCGCAGCAGGAGAACCGCCCACCAACCGGCGGCCAGATACGGATCGGCCTTCGGGAGTACGCTGAAGAATTTCCATTCCTTGCGTTTGCTTAGTCTCTCGAACACCAAGACATTCTGCCATACACCGATCGTCACCAAATTCCGCGGCGGTTATCGGCATTCGCTAGGTGGTCCAAGAGCCAGCCATTGGCCCCAATCACGGCCCTGATCCCGAGCAGTGATGCGCAAATGCTTGGCCGTCGGGTTCAGCGATACGCGCCAGAATTCCCATTGCAAGTCGTTGTTTTGCATGGGAGCCGTTTCGAGTAGTTGGTCCGTGTCGGCGTCTTGAATCTCGACGGATTGCCCCTCGACAGAAGGTCCGTGCAAAACCGGCAGAATCATGCATCCCTCTCTGGGAGCAGCAAACGTGGAAGAGATCATCTGTCCTGTATTGGAATCACTACCGCTCCAACTCGCGTAGATAGGCGCTGGTGGAGGAGTGTCGAAGGCAGGCGCGACAGGATATCCATCGCGTGTCCAATTGGAGTCCTTGTTCCATTCGATTCCAGAAATTGCGATGCCAAGGTTTTCCAAACTTGCAGCTTGCAGCGACGGAATGGGGAACAATCCTGGAATCGGGAACAGCCCTTTCCGGCGCGGGTCCACAACATAGATCGAAAAAGATCTGGTTTTCACTGTTAGATTTACAAACCCAACCCACGCCAAAGAAGCTGGAGTGTGCGTAGACTGCAGATCAGCGGGAAACCCTGCGGGCAGCCTCTGTCCAAAACCGGTAATTTGGCCGAGCTCATTGGTGAGAACAATCCAGTCATACTGAACTCCGCGGAAGGGCAATACGTCCGCCCAGCCAACCACTTCGAGACCTGAACGGATGGGGAATGTGTAAGAAAGTTCTCCTGATGCGGGCGTGCTGAGCACTCGTGAAAAGCGGTCGACGGGAACACCGAGCCACTTGGTCCGGCTCTTGGAAAAAATGGACAATTTGTTCTTGCGGAGTTCTGGAAGGGCACGAGAGACAAGTCCTGGATCGGGAAAGATTTTCCGGATTAAACCGGGATCGGTGAGGCCGTCTTCGAAACCCAGTGCCGCTATTTGCTCATTAGCAAACGGGTTGTTGCTTCCATTGACCCACCCCCTCAATTTCAGAAAACCTACGGCCATTAGGATTACGAAGACGAAAGTAATAACGGCCGGGGAGATGATTTTCCATCGGCACTTGAATGCGACCCAAAAACACAACGAGATAAACGCCGCCCAAGTTGTCATGGGAACCGTGATGTAGCGATCCGCCTTGGCGGTCGCGAAATCCGGGTCTGCTGCATTCATGCGTCCAGCCGCGGTCATGAGCGCAGTCAACAGGGTGAACAGATAGCCCGCAAAAAGTACGATTGCAGGTTTGGACCGCATCAAGTCACTACGGGCGGCAAAGGCGAACAGAACGATGACAATGAAGAGACTCGTCACGCCTAAATACGTGCCGAACTGAGGAGATCTCATTCCGCCAAACGGCATGCTCAGGTAAGCTCCCAAGTACCCAATCAGGTAGAAAGGGTGGGAAATCAGGTTACCAAGATTTACATCGTTTGAGAAACGATAGCCAACGAAATACAAGCCGATGGATGCGCAGGCGGCCATTCCGAGAATCGTCATTTCGCGCCTGCTGAGACGCAGGAAGATGCCGATCGCCAATAGCAGCGGCCACAGCAACAACCCATTTGAGGAGGAATACGTAGCAACGATGCCGGAAACGATGGCGAGCGCCAGGTAAAGATGGGGGCGTGCGTGTTTCACTTGCACCAAAAAAGTAAGTGAAAGAAAAACGCACAATTCCACCAAAGTCCACTGCAGGAGAAACGGAGTGCCAAGCACAGGTACGCTGCCTTTCCAGCCCATCTCAATCCCACTCAGCAGGACAGCAACATTGCGAACCGCTGGGGAGAAGTGCCGATCTGAAAACAGCGTCCATGACAAGACCAGCCATGTAGAGAAGTAACAAAGAAAGCTGACGGCAAGCGTCAGGATCTGGCGCCCATGGAACGCCAGCATGTCTAACGCAAAGATGAGCTCGGGGAAAATGATCCGATGCTCATTGTGCTGCGCCCAAAGAACACCCAAGTCCATTGCTTTATACCGGGGCAGGTACAGCGCAACGCGCCAATAATCCCACACCGGAAGTGCTGTGTAGCAGTGCAAAATGCGCTCGACCGTCCCAAACCAATTAAGTACTAACCAGGCGAAAAGCGCGAATGTCACCAATAGCAAGGCCGCAGAGGGATCGATGCCGAGCCGGTCCTGAACACGCGCCAGTGTCCATTTCGGATCGTTAGATAGTGGAGAGGACGATGCGTTCCCTACGCCAAGCTCTTTGTCGTACACGGAAAGTCGGAGTGTAGCAGGAACAGCCAGGCCTTGCTGCTCCTATAAAATCGTTTTGAGTGGTAAAAAACGCGCTGGTTACCGGCTCTTGTGGCCTGATCGGGTCTGAAGTGAGCCTTCATTTAGGACGGCACGGGTTCCGTATCTTCGGTATAGACAACAATGAGCGCGCCGTTTTCTTCGGACCTGAGGGCGATACAAGCTGGTCGCTGCAGCGGCTCCGAGATAGCCTTCCCGATTACTCGCATTTCAATGTCGATATTCGTGACCGGACCCGCATTTTGCGTCTGGTTGCAGAAGTGAAGCCGAGCGTCATCATTCATACCGCCGCGCAGCCCTCGCATGACCGCGCCGCTGCGATTCCGTTCGAGGATTTCGATACAAACGCGGTGGGAACGCTCAACCTCTTGGAAGCTGCGCGCCGCGCCTGCCCCGAGTCGCCGTTCGTGCATATGTCCACTAACAAAGTTTATGGCGATCTGCCGAACACCATAGCCCTTCGCGAGTTGGAGACCCGCTGGGATTACCATGATCCGCAATACGAGAACGGCATTCCCGAGACGTTCTCCATTGATCAGTCAAAACACTCTATCTTCGGCGCATCGAAGATCGCGTCTGACGTAATGGTGCAGGAGTACGGCCGCTACTTCGGAATGCCCACGTGTTGTCTGCGCGGCGGGTGTCTTACGGGACCGAATCACTCCGGAGTCGAATTGCATGGCTTCTTGAGTTACCTTGTGCGCTGCAACATCGAAGAACGCGAGTACAAGGTTTTCGGGTACAAAGGCAAACAGGTGCGCGACAACATCCACTCTGAGGATGTGGCCAATTTCATGCTGGCATTTTGCAATGCTCCCCGCTGTGGCGAGGTATACAACATCGGCGGCGGCAAGGAGAATTCATGCTCCATTTTGGAAGCTTTCGGGATGGTTGAGGAACTCACTGGGACGGCCCAGAAATACACCTATATTGACCAGAACCGGATCGGAGATCACATTTGCTACTACAGTGATTTGCGAAAGATGAAGGCGCACTATCCTGGCTGGGAGATCACGCGATCCTTACGGGATGTCTTTCGCGAGATCGTGGACTCCTGGCATGTGCGCCTCCATCGGCCTTCCTACGCCGCAACCAACGTTTCCGGATGAAGATCCTCATCACCGGGATCTGCGGATTTGTAGGAAGCCGAATTGCACGGGCGCTGTTAGAACGAGTTCCCGGCCTCGAGATCACGGGCATCGATAATCTGTTGCGGCCCGGATCGGAAATCAATCGAAGCGAGCTCCGCTCCAAAGGTATCCAGTTTATCCATGGAGATCTGCGCATGCGCAGCGACGTGGAAGCGATTCCCGCCTGCGATTGGGTGATTGA
>JAFASD010000009.1 GCA_019244945.1 Acidobacteriaceae bacterium
CAGCCGGTAAGAGATTTGGCGCGCGCGAGGCGAAACACGAAAGGCCGAAAGCCGACGCCTTGCACAACACCGCGGACATGTATGGATCGCGCTGCGGTCATCCACTCGATCCCTTGGCCACGACGCAACCCCGTCCTTGCCAGCCGATCTGAACCACTTTGCCATCTTCGAGCAGGACAGGCACCGTGCGCTGCCCGCCCGTAGCCGAATGCATTCGTTCCAGAGCTTCGGGGTCTGCTTCCACGTCGTATTCGGTAAAGTCCCGTCCTTTCCACTCCAGCCATTCGCGCAATTCTTGCGTGTACGGGCAGCTTTGAGTGCCGTATAGCTCAGTCTTCGGCATGATCCTGCGCGTGTAAGAGCTGGCGGACAACATGATAGATGGAAGCTTGGACTTCTTGAATCCGCGGAATGTAGTCCGAACGCACAATCAGAGCGTGTTCGGCCAAGCCGCGCCGCACAATCTCGCCGCCGTCATATCCCAACAAAGCGACGGTGAGCAGGTTGCGCTTGCGAGCCTCTTCGAGAGCCATGAGGATGTTCTTCGAGCCTCCGCTTGTCGAAATCCCGATAGCCACATCGTTGGGGCGAGCCTGCGCAATGAGCTGCCGCAGAAAAATAACCTCAGCTCCAATGTCGTTTGCAAGCGCGGTGATGTTAGCAGGTTCGAGAGATAACGAAACGGCGGGGACAGGCGCGTCGCCCGCGGGAGGAAGAACGCAGTCGAGTGCCCAATCATTGGCATCCGTCGCGGAGCCTCCATTTCCGAAGAGAATGAGCTTGCCTCCACGGCCGAGGCGATCCCGGATTGCTAACACGGCATCGGCAATCCTTCCGGATTCTTCTTCGGCCACTTGGGCGCGGAGCTTGGCATCTTCCGCGACTTTCATCTTGATGGAAGCAGCCACTTCCTCCACGACATCCGTGGTCTGCTGCTTATCTTGCCCCAGAAACGGGTAAAGAAATCCCGCTTCGCCCACGTCCTGACCTAATTCGCGGTGCTCGAAAAAGACATGCACGGTTTCCCAAAGCGTGTGATAGAGAATCTCAACCATTTCCTGATGAAGGAACGCATCCGAAGTCACCGCGCCAAAACTATACGAGCCTTGCGAGCCTGGCAGCGCAAATGTCATGCAACCGCGCAGGTCAGCGACATCGAGAGCCGCCTGGACCTGCGGGTCGCCGTCAGGTGGGCCAAAGCCCATCACCATGTCCTCCGGCTGCGCGATGGCTTCGAGCCAAGGACCGAAAGCGATCGATAAATCCAGGGCAGGCAGAGCGCGTTTTCCGACGATCACCGGGTGAACAAACTCGACCGACACGTGTTGAGCATCGGTCGCATACGGCCCGCGACCGAAGGCAAGCAGGCGTCCTCCTTCGAGAAAGCGATCGGACATTTCGCGACAAGCCGAGGCGAGACGCAGCGCCTCTCGCGAAAAGAAACCGCTAAACAGATCGTTGCGTTCGAGCAGCGCTTTCTGTACCTGACTGGCGAGTGCAGACGGGCTGGTCAGCATGTCAACTTCCATCATTACAACGAGAATCTGGACCAGCTATTCCGAGCGCTCCTCGGATGCCTGTGCACATTTCTGCTGCACTCGGCGCCAGAGCGGCCCACCCGGTATATCCGTCCGGACGGACGAGCGCAACCAGGTTGGATCGAGCGCGCCATCTCTTCCAAAGCGGATCACTTTTCTCAATGGAGCATACGGTCAGACCGAACGGCAGGTATTCGCGATTCAACTCGGATGTTGTCCGTTCGAGTTCTTTCAGAATCTTCCCGGAAATGCCAAACGTAAATACAGTCGATTTTCCTAGCGCGGCGCCCGGCGCAGAGCGGCCCGCCCATTTTCTTCTTCCAAGGATCAGACAAGATTTCTTATAGCGAGTTCCAAGCATCGCGAGGCCCCGTCCAGCGGCACGGCGGATTCTCCTGCTCCTGAGTGCAAGAGCCATCAACGATAGCCCCACTCGAAAAAAACGCGGCCTCAAAGGAAACCGGCTCAGCCGCGTGGTAAACGGTAGAACTCCCGTTGCGACGGCGGAATGCCGTTCCTGATGGTAGGAATCGAGAAGCCGCTCGACGCCGCCTCCCTTCAGAGCCAATGCAATTTTCCAGGCAAGATTGTCAGCAT
>JAFASD010000072.1 GCA_019244945.1 Acidobacteriaceae bacterium
CGGAAGCTTCGAAGAAAGCGGAGACGGTCATGGCGGTCGAGACGGACCTTGCTAAAGCTTCGCTCGATGTCACCTCCCGCCGGAATCCTCAGTTGCTGGTGCATGAGATGCAAAAGGATCAATTGCCGCAACTTACTCCGAACTTCAACTTCAATCAGTTTTTTGTTGAGTTGAACACGCCGAATTTTTCAACGCTCAATGTGGTGGTTCCCGATTTCTTCAAAACATTCAACGGGCTCCTGACAAACGAGAAGATGGACGATTTGAAAGATTACATGACGTGGCACTACCTCAATGGGAGCGCTGCGCTTCTCACTAAAGCATTCGTGGATGAGAATTTCGATTTTTATGGACGAACCTTATCGGGAGTAACAGAGCTAAAGCCACGATGGAAACGCTGCGTTTCCGCGACCGATGACGAGTTAGGTGAGGCGTTGGGCCGGAAGTTTGTCGAGAAGACATTTGGCGAGCAGGGCAAGCAGCGCACGCTCGAGTTGGTTCATGAGATTGAACACGAGATGGCGGACGATATTCAGTCCATTACCTGGATGGGTCCGGAAACGAAAAAGGAGGCCATGGTCAAGCTGCACGCAGTGGCGAATAAGATCGGGTACCCGGAGAAATGGAGGGATTACTCGAGCATCAGCATTGTCGATGACGATTATTTTGGAAATTCTTACCGAGCGAACGAGTTTGAGAGCAAGCGAGAACGGGATAAAATCGGCAAACCGGTGGACCGGAGCGAGTGGGGTATGACGCCGCCCACGGTGAATGCATACTACAATCCCACGGAAAACAACATCAACTTTCCCGCTGGCATTCTGCAGCCGCCGTTCTATTCCAACCAGGCGGACGATGCCGTGAATTACGGCGCCATTGGGGTGGTGGTTGGCCATGAGCTCACGCATGGATTCGACGACGCGGGCCGGCAGTTTGACGCCGATGGAAACCTCAAGGACTGGTGGCAGAAGAGCGATGAAGAAAAGTTTGAAAAACTATCGCAATGCCTGGTGGATGAATACGGACATTTCAGCCCGATAGAAGGAGTCAAGTTGAACGGCAAGCTGACGCTGGGAGAAAATACGGCGGACAATGGAGGGATTCATCTCGCCTATTATGCGCTGATGGACGATCTGGCGAAGAAGAGTGTGCCCGTATCGAAAAAAGAAGATGGGTATACGCAGGCGCAGCAGTTCTTCTTAGGATTTGCGCAAGTCTGGTGTCAGAACACGAGGCCCGAAGAAGCGCGATTGCTGGCTCAAACGAACCCGCACTCTCCGGGGAAGTTTCGCACCAACGGCGTGGTTTCCAACGTCTCTGAATTCAGCGAAGCCTTTGGATGTAAAGCCGGAGACCAGATGTATGCGGCCAAGGGGAAAGGCTGCCGTGTCTGGTGAATTTGAAGCGCACACAGATAATCCGCTCCTGATACAACGGTTGCCCATCGAGTTCGAGGCCATTAAGGCAGAGCATGTCGAACCGGCGGTTGAGGTGCTTCTAGAGCAGATGAGGCAGCGTCTGAAAGAACTGGGCAGTCCGGATGTGCCGCGAACCTATCGGGACGTGCTGCTGGCATTGGACAACATGACGGCGCCGCTCGATTTCGTGATGGCAGTCGTGCGCCATTTGGAGGCTGTGGTTACGACTCCTGAAATGCGCGCGGCGCATAACGCAGTGCAAGGTCCGGTCAGTCTGTTCTATACGTCGATTCCTCTGGATGCCGGGCTTTGGACAGCAGTGAAAACGGTCAACGAGAGCGGAGAAGCAGAGAGTCTTGCGCCTGTGCATCGGCGCTTCCTGAAAAAAACCGTTACGGGATTCCGGCGCGCGGGAGCGGATTTAGATGTGGCGGGTAAACAAAGGCTGGAGGAACTTGACGTCGAGCTGACCAAGGCGACGACCAAATTTTCCGAAAATGTTCTGGATGCAACGAACGCGTACGAGCTGTTGATCACCGATGAAGCAAAGCTTGCGGGATTGCCGGAGAGCGCCCGAACCGCGGCCCGGGAAAGCGCAAAGCACAAGGGCAGAGAAGGATGGCGTCTGACCCTGCAAGGGCCGAGTTACGTCGCGGCTATGACGTATCTGGATGATCGCGCTATCCGGCGAGAATTATGGGAAGCGTATAACAGCAGGGCGACTTCGGGCGAATACGACAATCGCGGGCTCATCGCTGAAATTCTTCGTTTGCGGCGCGAGAAGGCGCAGTTGGTCGGGTATCGCGATTTCGCGGATTTGGTGTTAGAAGAACGGATGGCACACACCGGCGAGAATGCTCAGGTATTTCTTGAAGACTTGCGGGCTAAGTCTCTGTCGGCATTTGACCGGGAAAATGAGAGCCTCCGAGATTTAGCGAGAACTCTGGCATATGCGGAAGTTCATCCCTGGGACATAAGCTACCTGGCCGAGAAGCAGCGGCAAGCACTTTATCAGTTCGATGAAGAGGAGC
>JAFASD010000118.1 GCA_019244945.1 Acidobacteriaceae bacterium
CCAAACTGGTCAAAGGATTGGTGCTGGTCGATTCTTCTCATGAGGAACAACTGAATCGATTCACAGCCCTTTCGCCCGAGTTAGGCAAGCAGTTTGCAACACAGGGGGGAATGTCGACCTACGACGACATGTATCGCCTTTATGGCCAGTTGCGGGCTGGCGCCACACTCAATTGGCATGTGGATATCCCCATGATCGTGATTGAGCACAAGCGGCCAACATCACCGGAAGCGAACTCGTCATCAGCGCAAAGCGGCGGTCTGCCGCCGGTGGACCCGGCATGGCATGAGATGCAGGCTGATTTAGCGCACCGCTCCACGTGCGCTCAGTTGTGGGAAGCACCTAAGGAAGGCCATGACATCCCGGCCGAGCAACCCGATTTGGTTGTAAAGGCCGTTTCTATAGTGTTGAGCGAAATTAGAAATGGCTGTCGCGCTTCCGACGATGCGGATAAGTAATCGTGAGAAAAACTGACCATGACCGCCCTGCCTCAAAAACTCTAGCCGAACGCAGCCCTGATCATTTCAGCGCGCTAGCGTAGCCGTGAACGCTTTGATCTCGCGGAGAACCTCCGCTTCGTTCGACTGATAGATTGCATGACTCGCGTTTGGTATCCGAATCACCCGTGCCGAAGGTACTGCGGCTTGGAACGCCTTGATTTCTCCGCCGATATACTCCTCTTCAAACTGCGCTTCGAGCTTCGCTTTGGCACGTGCGGCATCCGTATCAGGTGGCCTGAACGGAGCATGCGGCAAAGCGCAGACGGCGAGAACCGGTGCGTTGATCGTCATGAATTTCTCTGAGCTCGTCAAAATCGCATCCCATGGGGAGACGTTTCGTGTGGTCCCCGGTGCAGGCGGAGGCGGGGGTGGCAGGGAAGTTGTGTCGAAAAACATCTGCCTCCAGTGCAGATCCTTCTCAAAGCGAGGCAGACTCTGTCGGCGCAATTCTTGAACGATTGGTCTCTCGTCCCCGGCCGAGCTACGCGGATCGAGCGCCGCGAGCTTTTTCTCCAAATCGACCAGATCGATGATGAAGTCGCCGCGCGTAGGATCGTAGAACGAGTAACCGGATATGGCATCCAGGTAAACCAACCCTGCCACCTTCTCGGGATGCCTGGACCCGATATCGCTCAATTCTTCCCCTGCTATCGAGTGCCCGATGAGGACGGGCTTGTTCAGATGCAGAGAGTCGCAAACAGCAAGCACATCTTTACCGAGCCGCTCGGCGGAGTAGTTGTCCGTCGTAGCCGCCGGCTTGCTGGACGCGCCGAAGCCCCGGCGAGTTATGCCGTAAACGTGATAGTTCCCGGTTAGCTTGCGTGCAAACTCGTCGAACCCGTGGGCGGTGCCACCCAACCCGGTAAGCAACATACGGGTCGTCCTGTGCCTCGCCAGTCGAGCACCTCCAGCTTTACGTTCGAAGCAACCTGCACGAATTGGACGCTGGGCGACCTTTTAGTCGCATTTTGCGTCTCCGTCTCCACCAGCACTGCAACCATCGGTGTCGCGCTTACGGCCGCCGTCCCATTTGCTTCTCCAGCGCCGCGGTCTTGGCTGCCGTCGCTTTGCGTTAAGGACTCCAGCCATCTATTTTTGAGTTTTGAATCGGTTACATCCGCTATTTGAAGGTAAGCGTGCTGCATCTCTCCTTTCGCAGACGTCAATCCTACGCTTGCTGTACCGGCCTTCTCAAAACGCGCGAACTGCTCACGCGTCATGCGCACGTAGATGATTTCCCTCCCATTTGACGACTCGAACGGTATATTCACCCACATGAGCGAATTGCTGCCCGGTTGCACATTCCCGGCATCCGCGTCTGCGCTGCCCTGAGAGAAAAACACAAACGGGAACACCTTACTTTGGCCTCGCAAGTACACGGTGTTGCCGCTGCGCATCCTCGACCTGAAGATCTGAAGTGACCCGCCGCTGGTTGAAGGATTTGTATCGCGTCGCAGTACGTGCCCGCGCCCGATCAGCGCACAAGTAATCACGAAGAGATTTAATGAAATTGCGGCGCCAAATATCAGGTGCGATATTTTCATTGGAATCGGGTGCTGTTCACCTACAGCGGAACTGAAGAGGTTGCTCGGACCTGCAGGCGTCACCTGGAGCACCTTACGAGCGGGTCCTCGTCTGAACAGCCGTTGGCGAAGCACAGAAAGAGCACCGTCCGTCATCAAACGGAAGGCGCCTTCCGTGGCCAGCGCCTCATCGAAGACGCAAAGCATCTCACTCCCAAAACGCTCGCGGAATGCTCGTGGATGTGCCGCCAAAATCCATTGATAGAAATCACGCATGTGTCATGCCCTCCGCGGCTTCGTCCCCGCCAAGCCAAGCTTCGCTTCCCGGAACATCTCCTCTAACCGCGCAATTTCAGCCGCCAGCACCTGCCGTCCCAAGTTCGTGAGCCTGTAATAGCGACGCCTGGGGTCGTCATCATCACTCGCCTTGGCGCTTTCCGCCACCAGTCCCTTGTCGAGCAAACGCTTTAGATTGTCGTAGAGCGTGCCAGGTCCCAGTCGGCACTGTCCGTCCGATTGCCGGGCCACCTCGCGCATAATTGCGTAACCGTGTCGATCTTCGCCGGCGAGTGCCATAAGAATATGCAGTGCTGCCGGTGAAAGGGGGAGGAATTGACTTGTGAGCGGATGCATCTCTGATTTGCTACTATATCGGACACTGACTATGCTGTCAAGCACATCGACATAGCACAGACCACAGAAAACGCCACTAAGCTCAGTGCTGTCGCCAGTCTAGATCGGAATCCGATATAAAGATTCTCGCTTATGAGCGGGCCGGCGAACTCGGCTAATGGGAAATTCGCCTGACCGTCAAATCCAAAAATTTTTGCGGAGCGCGGTCGTTGATCACTAATTCTCCATGCTCGGTCCATTCACCGCTCTCGTTTATGCGTAGCACGGTAGTCGTCTTGAATGCGCCGAGTGCAAAGCTCCAAGAAATGGACTTACCTTCAAGCAGTTTGACCTCAGTTTCGAGCCACCTTCCATCGTTGAAGGCTCGCATCCTATACGTTCCTGTTTCGTCATCGAAGGAGATCAATCCTAAAGCTTGAAGGGCTG
>JAFASD010000221.1 GCA_019244945.1 Acidobacteriaceae bacterium
CAGGACGCCACAAAAGCCGCCATTGTCGTCAAAGGCGTTCCCGCCACGCAGGCCGGGAATTTTCGAAGCGTGGCCAATGAGCAGTTCGCTCAGTGGCTGCTCACCCCTCAAAACGCAACAGATTATCGCCTCACCATGCGGCCCACCGAATCCCTGAAATTGTGGCAGCAGGTACTCACCCAATCCAAAAACACGATCGACAGGAAAATCAACGCGTTGGGCCTCACCGAAGCGACCGTGCAGCAGCGGCGGGAAGACGCCGATTCCGAGCTTCTGGTTCAAATGCCTGGCGTGGACGATCCCGCCCGCGTCAAGCAGATCATTCAGACCGCCGCCAAGCTCGAGTGGTATGACGTCAAAGGCGGCCCGTACGCGAACCGCGAAGACGCGCTCTCCCAAAGCGGCGGCGTATTACCTCCAGGCACCAAACTGATTGGCAGTCCCAGTACTGACCAGACCAGTCGCGGCGGAGGGGTCTATCTGGTTGCGCGAAATCCCGTCGTGCGAGGCGCCGATATCCGCGATGCCCGGCCGGAACAAAGCCAGATGACCAATAGCTGGAACACCGGTTTCGTGCTCAGCCAGGACGCCGCCAAGCGCTTCGCGAAGTACACCGGGGCAAACGTGGGAGGCCGTTCGGCCATCGTCCTTGATGGGAAAGTGCTCAGCGCTCCCACCATCAAGAGCCAGATCAGTGATCAAGGAGTAATCGAGGGAGCAGCCAGCCAGCAGGACGCAACCGATCTGGCGGTCAATCTTAAAGCTGGTTCGCTTCCCGCAAGCGTCATCTACGAGCAGGAAAACACCGTCGGACCTTCGCTCGGCGCCGACTCGATTCGGGAGGGCTTCATCGCCGGCATAGCCGGCGTACTAGCCGTCATCGTCGTAATGCTCATTTATTACAAGAAAAGCGGCATCAACGCGACTCTGGCTCTCATTCTGAATGCCATCATTTTGATCGCCTGCCTCAGCTACTTTGGCGCAGTGTTGACGCTTCCCGGAATCGCCGGCGTCATCCTGACCATCGGTATGGCCGTCGATAGCAACGTGCTTATTTTTGAGCGAATTCGCGAAGAACTTCGGGCGGGCAAAGCACCTCTTCCAGCCGTCGACACCGGCTTCAGTAAGGCCCTGCTTACGATTATCGACACGCACGTGACCACAATTGTTTCTTGCGCCATTCTGTTCCTTTTCGGATCGGGACCCGTGAAAGGTTTTGCCGTTACACTGGTCATCGGACTCGTAGCCAACGTGTTTACGGCTGTTTTTGTATCCAGGTTTATTTTTGATTGGGAGCTTACCGGCCCCAAACCGGTTCGCGCCCTGAGCATTTAAGCGGGCTACAACCCTAAGTTTTACCAGCCGCGCCCGCAAGGGAGCGGTTGTACGTTGGAACATTTATAATCAGCCGGTGTCTATCTCTTATGGATGCCGGCCTCTAAGGCTAGATGGAAATTTTCAAGCAAACGAACTTTGACTTTCTCGGCAAAAAGTGGCCGTTCATCACCTTGTCGCTGGTACTCACTGCGGCGGGTTTGGTCAGCCTGGCACTCAAGGGCGGACCGAAATATGGAATAGACTTCAATGGCGGAGCGCTTATGGATGTGAATTTCATCAAGCGGCCTCCTGCGGAAGCAATCCGCTCCGCGCTGCATAAGAAAATCTCTGGCGAGATTGAAGTGCAGGAAGTGGCAAACTCCCAAGAAGCGTTGATCTCCACCGGCGTGCGCGATGAAAAAGGACTTCAGATCGCCCGTAGTGATATGATTTCCACTCTGAACGCCGCATTCAATCTCAACGCCGCCGGCAAGCTCGACATCAATACTGCGGGCCAGTCTGCCTTGGCCGACGGGCTCAGAGACCCACTCGCCAGTGCTGGCGTCGCGCTCTCCGACGACCAGCTTCAGTCGCTCACCAAGCAGATTACTACATACCGCGACACGCCTCCGCGTTCCGGCCTCATTCGAAATCTCGACGAGCTCTCTACTGTTTCAGGCGTCACTCCTCAGATCCTGAACGTCATCAAACAGCAATGCTTTATCGGCAGCTTCAATATTTGGAGGGTCGAGATTGTGGGCCCGAAGATCGGAGCGGATCTGCGCCAGCAAGCCATCAACGTTGTCTTGATCGCGCTTGGTGCAATGCTCGTCTACATAGCCTTCCGCTTTGAATGGATTTATGGCGTTGCCGCGGTCATTGCGGTATTCCACGACACGATTATCACCATCGGTCTATTCTCGCTATTCAATAAGCAGATCGACCTTACCGTCATAGCCGCATTGCTCACCCTGGTCGGCTATTCAATGAATGATACGATCGTCACCTTCGACCGTATCCGCGAGAACCTCAAACTCCAGATCCGGGGCTCGTTCACTCACATCGTGAACTTGAGTATCAATCAAACTCTGAGCCGGACCATTCTCACCTCGGGCCTCACCTTCCTGACGGCCGTGTCTCTATTCCTGTTCGGGGGACAGGTCCTGAATGGATTCTCTTTCGCATTAGTCGTCGGTATCATTGTCGGAACTTATTCATCCATCTTTATTGCGAGTCCTATTTTGATCTTTTGGCAAAACATTGCGGAGCGCCGCAACCGAAGAGGAACACCACCGGCCCTCGATACCCGTACACGAACGGTATCCAAGCCGGTCAAAAGCGTTAAGACAGAAAAGCCTGTTAAGGCGGTTAAGTGAACAGCGTTTTCCAGTATAAAGTCAGTCACGTGCCCGCATCGCCGGGCCGAATTGAGGAAACCCTATGTTCGATCAAACATTCGTAGATGGGACACAGAAGACTAAAAAGAAATACACCGTGGTTGTCTCGTTACTACTCCAGATCGGAATCATCTGCATCCTGATTCTGATTCCACTTATCTATACCGAGGCGCTGCCCAGCGCGCAGCTAAAGACTATGCTCACCGCGCCTCCTCCGCCTCCGCCGCCACCACCTCCACCCCCGCCGGCAGCGCCGAAGGTGCAGCCCAAGCCAGTGGTCAGACAGTTCATCGCGAACCAGTTGCTGGCCCCCAAAGTAATTCCCAAAACCATCAATAAGATCGAAGAAGCCGCACCTCCGCCGGACACTGGCATGGGTGTTGTGGGTGGTTCTGGAGATGCCGGCGCAGCCGGTGGTGTAATCGGTGGTGTTCTGGGTGGTGTCCCCGGCGCGCCTCCGCCCCCGCCGCCTCCTCCGCCTAAAGCCAAGGCGCCCAGCGGCCCGGTGGCTATCGGTGGTCGCGTCGCGGAAGCCAACCTGATCCGAAAAGTTCAGCCCGTCTATCCGCCCCTCGCCAAATCCGCCCGCGTGCAAGGAACGGTTGAGTTCACCGCGACCATCAGCAAGGACGGAAACATCGAAGGGCTTACTTTGGTCCGCGGCCATCCGCTTCTGGTGAACGCGGCCCGCGAAGCAGTTCTGCAGTGGAAATATCGCCCAACGCTACTTAACGGTCAGCCAGTGGAAGTTGTCACTGATATCATCGTTAACTTCACGTTGAGCCAATAAGAGGAA
>JAFASD010000120.1 GCA_019244945.1 Acidobacteriaceae bacterium
TAAGCATCGTGGTAAGCATCCTCAAAAAAGAAAAATTGGCCGCCGTGGCTGCGTGAATTTGGGAAGTCTGTATAGGCAGCTTCGGCGCGAAAATCGAGGCGAGCAAACTTAGGAAGGTGAGAAAGATAGATACCGGGCCGGAATGCGGAATGCCGGGGAGTGGCCAGCGGCGACGGGTCGTCATGCGCCAGCGAATCGGTGTACAGGGTCACCCAATTTCGAAGAAAGGGCAGTCTGTAGGAGAAGTCGACCCCACTATATCGCGCACCGGGATCGTTACGGGAAAACTTCACACTTAGCGGTACGTTACTGAAACTGGTGAAGCTGTTCCAGAAGGCGCCGAAGGTGAACGGGACGTGTCCTTCACCCGCAAAAACAATGGTGCGCGAGACTGAAAACTCGAAATTGCGAGTAGGTTTGAAGCTGATCTTCTGGCCTTGCAGCCACGGTGCAGGCGGCGAGGTGTGCCCTTGCAGCCGCCCTACGAAGAGATCATACCGAAGGGGACCCAAGAGCTTGGAGACGAACGGCACAACTAAGGGTTCGACGCGATTAATGCGGAGCATATAGATAGGATCCGCGTTGTTGCTGAACGAGAGCGCGCCGCCCTCCCCCGGACCCCACCACATCTCGCTCTTGCCGATCGAGATCTCATTTCCAGACAGATTGACTGACAGGTTCGCATCCAATATATTGAAGGCACTCGTCGGGGGGACCAATTTGGCGGGAAGAACGGGATTGTTATCCATGGTTGCAATTGCCTGACGCGCTGCGTCCGGATAAGGCGCACGACCCGGAGCATATTCGTACTCACCGCGGAAGGACACGCTGAACGGTCCATATTCAGCCCGCAGAGAAAGGCCGGATATCTGGTTCATGCCTTCCTGAAAGGGCCGCCCGTAATCGCTAATCAGTGTCTGGCCGAAATGAAAGCTGTCATTAATCGGGGGACCTGCAATTCCCAAAGAGCGTTCGTATACTGAATCGATTTCGGCGTGCGGTGCGGGCCGGTCTCGCGTGGCCGCAATGTAGTCGGCTTGAAACTCTTCGCGAAGGGCGTCATAGGTGCTTCGGGCTTGCGGGTTGGCGGATTCTGTCTGGAATAGGTCTTCCGCATGCTCGAGCATGCGAACGCAAGACAGGCGGGTCCAAGGGCGCTGGTCAATGTATGCACCGTCAATATAACCCCAGGCGATCAGTCGTTCGAAGGCTTGATAGATCCAGCTATTGAGGGGAACGTAAACAGATCCCGTTGCGGTTGTTCCGAAAGGAAGCCGCTTCCACGGCCTTGAGCTCTGGTCCGAGGAGTCCGCCTGCGCGTATGCAGTGAGGACGGCAATGAGAGATAAGCAGGCACAAAGCCCGATGCATCGTGGAGGAGATGCGGCAATCCTCAAATCTCGCATTTCTTTGCTGTTCTCGCTCTGCCGGTGCCGGCGGGTCAGAGCGCGTGTTGATGCTGCTCCTTTCTCTACAATGCGGGTTTTGACTTCCGCAGTTGTATATACCGCGTAAACGAGTTGTTAACTTACTGCCTTTACCGCTATCGCAGGAACCGGTAACCCAGGCGATGGACGGTTAAGAAATGCTTTGGCACCGCCGGATCGTCCTCAAACTTTTGTCGAAGCTTTAGAACATGTGCATCTACGGTTCTAGTATTCGAGAAGTATTCGGAGCCCCATACTGAATCTAGGATCGCATCTCGTGTTAGTACACACTCAGCGTTTTGAATGAAGAACATTAACAGTTTGTACTCACCGGGTGTAATCTTGACCTCCTTCGACGCGCGTGTGACCGTCCGGCGCTCGAGATCTATCTCTACACTGCCGAAACGAATGACGCGCTCACGGTCATCGCAGGTTCGCCGCAACACGGCTCGTATGCGAGCCAGCAGCTCGCGCGAGCCAAACGGCTTAACGATGTAATCATCAGCCCCAACTTCCAGGAGTAACACCTTTTCTATTTCATCGGCCGCGGCACTTACCACGATAATGGGTCTAGTGAATCGGTTCGCACGAAGCTGCTTGCAGACTTCGATGCCGTTCAAGCCGGGAAGCCGGGGATCTATGAGCACGAGGTTGGGCCTTGCTGCCAGCGCCTTTTCGAAGCCGGATTGGCCATCTACCGCCTGCACGGTTACAAAACGCTCTCGCTCGAGCAAGAGACTGAGCGTTTCTCGCACTTCCGGATCGTCATCAACAATCAAGATCTTTTGCATACACCACAGCGAACTACGCCCAACGCTATTTTGACGGGCGATGAACCCGGCGATTGCTCTTCACGCCGATCTTTTACAAATGTTTTACGAACGAAGAACAGTCTTACCGGCGATACTCTAGAAGAGAGTTGGCGGGCGGCTAATTGGCCGCACCGCCTGTTACTGCGACCATGGTTACCGGCGTGTTAGCGACAGTTTGCCGCCGAGCTGCCTTCGGGATACTGAACGTGTATGTCGTGCCGGTCACTCCAGAGATGAACTTTTTAGCGAAATACGTTCCGCCGACATTTACAAGTTCAAGATAACTGCGGTCCGACAGTTCTTGAGTATCGATAATTGCCGGCAATGTAGCCTGTACCTTTCCGCCACCATACAGGTAGATGGCGTTTATTGGCGTAATCGGTGTAGGTAGGGTCATTCGATAATAGCCCGGCTGCAACGTCGCGTTGCCAAAATGGGCTGAAACGGGTAGTTTGAAGGTGACTTCATCCGCACTGGCGTGGGATACGGTTAGAGCCAAGGCCAAGGCGAGTGTAGCGGCACCGAACAGACGATTGTTACTCATATGCACAAGTCGATCTCCTTTCGATTGGTACTGGGAACCAGTTTTTTGCTGAACCCGTACAGGTATTCAGACGAATACTTCTCGGGCGGCGACGCTCATGAGGAGACCAGGAAATACTCAAGAGGCAAGCAGGTGTATCCAAACGAGGTGATCAAAAATATCAATTTCACAGGCGCGGAGATGCGACCTAATGACTTCAACGAGCGTCCAAAAACCAATGAGCACGTCGGCGATTAACCTGGCTGATTCTGCTCGGCCGCTACCCCGTAAGCTCCGATTCGGAAGCTTCGAAGTCGATCTGCAGGAGCGTGAACTTTACAACCGAGGAATCAGGATCGGCCTTCAACACAAGCCGTTCCGAATACTTGAGCTTCTGCTGCGCAAGCGAGGTGTACTCGTCACGCGGGAAGAACTCGCGCAATACCTCTGGCCAGACCTGCACGTGAGTTTCGACCGAGGGCTAAATACGGCAGTCAATGTGCTACGCCGGACGCTAGGTGACTCGCCTACGAATTGCCGATACATTGAGACGCGGTCGGGCCTCGGGTACCGCTTCATTGCACACGTTGAAGAAATCGGCGAGCCGGACCCAGCAGCCGTAGCCGCCCCGGCACATTCGATCGCAGTACTACCCTTCGATGCCGCGCCCTCCGACTCAACCTTGGTTCTATTAGCGGATGGAATGACCGAAAGTCTCATCGCAAGATTATCGGCACTCGGCGATATAAGGGTGATCGCGCGCACTACCGCATTTTATTTCCGAGGAAAGCACAACCGGGCGCAAGCTCAGGCGGCGGGCAGCGATCTGAAAGTCCGAACAATATTGACAGGCCGGATAACCCGGGAAGGCGAATGGCTGCGCATCTCAACCGAACTCATCGAAGTCGAATCCGCGCGGCGGCTGTGGGGCGATGATTTCACCACCTTGCCCGTCGGCATTCTCTCGGCCGAGAAGAAGATTTGCGAGGCCGTATCGCAGACACTAGGCTTGCCAAACCATAGGCCACGCCCCGTATATAAGACCTACACAACGAGCTTTGAAGCTTATCAGGACTACCTGAAAGGCCGGTATTTCTACAGCAAGATGACTGAAGAAAATCTGCGGAAGAGCATCGCTTACTTTGAATCAGCTCTCAAGCAAGATCCGGGTTATGCACTCGCATATAGCGGACTCGCTAACACGTACAGCCTGTTTGCGCTTACAGGCGTGCTTCCCGCGGCCGTCGCACACGTTCGGAGCAGAGAATTCGCGCTGGCTGCGCTTCAGATCGACCACAAGCTTGCGGAGGCGCATGCGGCACTCGGCGGCGTAAAGAAATTGTTTGAGTGGGACTGGGCGGGCGCAGAAAAGGAATATCTTACGGCGTTGGATCTGAACCCTAACTATGCGGACGGAAGGCACTGGTACGCAGCGCTTCTTTGTTGCTTGGGCCGGATGGAGGAAGCCATGCACGAGCTTAGGCGCGCTCAGGAACTGGATCCCCTTTCGGTAGTAATTAGTACGGAGATCGCTTGGACTTTCTACATGTCACGGGATTTTCAGGCCGCCGCGGAGCAGTCCTGGAAAACGTTGGCGATCGAGGCGAAGCATGCGCCCGCTCAACACACGCTCGGCTTGGCTTGCGAGCAGTCCGGTCTGTTCGAAGAAGCGATCACAGAGTTTGAAAACGCACGGATCTGCTCTGGTGACCATCCCGTTACGATTGCCGCGCATGCGCATGCACAGGCTTCTTCCGGAAATCGTGATCAAGCGCTCAGGACCTTACGTGAACTCGAGGAAATTTCCTTGCGCCGCCATGTTTCGCCGTATTGGATGAGCATCGTACACGCGGGGCTTGGCGCGCACGAGACCGCTTTTGAGTGGCTGGAAAAAGCTCTTGACGAGCGCGACGCTTGGTTAGTTTGGATGAAGGTTGAGCCGCGATTCGACCCTCTTCGTCCGAATATCCACTTTGATCGAGCGCTTCAACGGCTTGGGCTGTTGTAAAAGGGACGCGTGGCTCGTTACCGCGCTGGGGAAGAGCTAGAAGTAAAACTTCCCGCCGAGTTGGACAATTCGCCCGGGAGACGCAGAGAAGATCTGACCGAACGTGGCTTGATTGATATCGCCCGCCACGCCGTTACCTCCAGACCCCACCGCAACGGGAGTGAATTGCGTGTGATTAAAGAGGTTGAAAGCTTCCAGGCGTAGTTCGAAGAACCGCTTTTCGTTCTTATCGAGATACACTCGCTTGGAAAGTGTTAGGTCCGTGTTGTTTATTCCGGGTCCATGAAAGTTATTCCGGCCTGCGTTGCCGAGCGTTCCAATGGACTCAAGGGCATAGGCATTCGGATTGAACCAATAATAAGGCTGTGGCGTTCCCGGGCTGGAAGGCGTGACCGTGTTTGTCTCCACAGAGTTCCGCGGGTTGAGTGTAATAACCGGCGCCACATTGTTCGGAGCATCCCAGCAGCCGTAGTAAGCGAATGCGTCACAGGTGAGAGAGCGGAAGCCGCTGTCGCCAACCAACACGGGGAACCCGGTTTGCAGGGTTGTGATTCCAGCAAGATGCCACCCATCGAGCGCCGCTCTAGTGAAGGTGTTGCTCCAGAAGCGGCTGGCATGTGGAAGTTCGTAATCATAACTGAAAACGAGCCGCTGGCGGGCGTCATAGGTGGAGTCGCCTTTATTCAACGCGAAGTTGTATGGATTCAACGCGCGTAGCCCATTGGCGCTGGTTTCGTAGCCCGACGTGTCGTCGATGGCGTGGCTCCACGTGTAGCTTGCGAGAAAACTCAGGCCGTGACTGAGGCGCTTGTTCAGACTGGCCTGAAATGAGCTATAGCTCGATACGCCGAGAGTTGCTTGCGTACCCACCGAAGCGAAGATATTCCCCGGAGCAAATTCCGCATGCGATGGGTAATTAACATGCTGGTTGGCGCGGTTTGCGACGCATGCCGGATCGACTGCGCACGCCGCTGCGCCGGTTGGCGAAATCGGGTTGCCTTCATACGTCAGCTCCAGATGGCGCCCTAAGGATCCGACGTAGCCCAGCTGAAACACCACTGCGCCGGGGAGTTCGCGTTGAACATTTAAGTTGAAGTTCATAGCATGGGGCGATGTGAAGTTCGGATTGATGGTGCTGATATCGAGCGGCTCGTAAGCGGCGAAGTTTACGTTGGCCCCTTTGGTAACCGGGGCCAAAGGGAACGGGTTTGCGATCGTTTGTCCTGTTGCGATGTCCATAAACGGGTTAGCGAATGACGGGCTCCCTCCAGGAACTCCACCGATGCCAGGCGAGCTGGTCGAGAATGGCACCGCTCCCAAGTTTTGGAGAGTCAGTTCTTCTTCCGATCGGTTGAAATAGACACCGAACCCGCCTCGGACCACAAACTGGTGCGTCCCTGATCCAGGGGCATATGCGAAGCCGAATCTTGGCCCAAAATGGTCATAGTGGCTGTAATAACCCGATGCGGAACAACCGGAATCGCCTGGAAACAGCAGCCCCTGGGGCGCGGTTGGGAAGACGTTGGATTGGCGGCCGGGGCGGAAGCAATTCACATCCTCTGATCCAAAATTCCGATTCACCAGAGGTGTGTCGATCTGATATCCAACTCCATAGTTGAGCGTAAGGTTCTGATTTACCTTCCAACTATCTTGCGCGTATAAATAGTATTCGTAGGTTCGAGCTATGATAGCGCCCCCGGCTCCTTGCGAGTAAGTATCCGGGATGCCAAGTAGAAAGTCGGCCCCAGGGTCCCCGGTAGTGTAAATCCCATTGCCAAAGAAGTTAAACGTTCCATTATTGTTTCCGAAAAATGGGTTATCGACGTTGTAGCGTTTTCCATCAAACCCGAACTTCATGGTATGGCTTCCAACAACTCTCGAGAGGCTATCGGTTAGTTCGTAGGTTTCGTCGATGCGGGGCTGAGGACCGTCAGGACTGAATCCGAGAGTGAAAAGACCGCCCACATTCACAACCGGCGCGCCGGCGACGGCTCCCGCTTGCGGGACGATGCCCGCGAATCCAAAGCTGGACGGGAGCGCCGGAGTGACAGGCGCCACGGAGTTGAAGTTGAAACGCAGATATGCCGCGCGGAACTCATTCAGTGTCGAGGCATTGAACGTATGCGTCCAATCGGCCGTATATTGCTTGAAAGATTCGGTATCTGTTTGAGGAAAGCCGGGAAGTGTCGATCCCAAGAAGGGCAAAGTACTGATGACCGGCAAATGCTCGAAGACCAGGTCCGCCCACAGAGCATCTTTCGGCCCGAAGGTCTGGTCGACTCGTGCGATTCCCTGGTTATCGCTGCCGGTTGCTAGTGGGTTGAACGAGTAAATGTTGCCGTTCAGGTTCGGGAGCGGTACGTAGGTGTTCAGAAGCCTTTGCGACACCGGATTGAAGTCCGCAGTGGGAATGTGACCTGTCGGGAAGATCGTGCTGTAGGGTGTTCCCGCCGGATAGGTGCTTCCGTTCTCGCCGATAAGCGCGAAAGGAGACACGTTCGAAGAGTTCGCCAGATCAGGGAAAAACCCGTTCCGCTGATCCGTTGTAAAAACGTTGGTTTGGCCGCTAACGCCCGCCTCCGGCTCTCTGAACTGCCGTCCTTGATAGGACAGAAAAAAGAAGGTGTGATCCTTGCGAATTGGTCCGCCGAAAGTACCGCCGTACTGGTTCTGATGAAAGACCGGCGCGGATTGCTGGAACAAGTTGCGGCTGTTGAGGAATGTATCACGGTAGAACTCAAAGGCATCGCCATGGAACTGGTTCGTGCCGGATTTGATGATCGCGTTTAGAACGGCACCGGAGTTTCGGCCGTACTCGGGATTAATAGTGCTGGTGATCAGGTTGAATTCAGCAATCGCATCGGGGCTAGGGATGATTGACGGCTCATTCAGCGGCAGGTCTATGTTATCGGTTCCGTTCAACAGGAACGAGTTTTGCTGGGATTGGCTGCCATTGGTCGCAAAGTTGCTCCGATTCGTATCACTGGATGCGACCACTCCCGGCACCAATTGCTGCAGTTGGGTCCAGTTGCGGCCATTTAGCGGCAAGTCGACAATCTTAGCCGCGTCAATGTCGGTTTGCAATTGGGTCGTGCTGGTCTCCACTTGGGCTGCGTTGGCCTGCACTTCCACTGATTGGCTGACTTGGCCCACTTCGAGTCGCGCGATCAGATTGTAGACCTGATTCAAAACCAGAACAATTCCGTTTTCGGTAAACGTGCGAAACCCGGCTTTCGTGATGGCAATACTGTACAGACCGACAGGCAACTGAAGAAATTGGAATTTTCCACTCGCGTCCGTAGGAACGCTTTTGGCCACGCTGGTCTGTGAATTCGTGGCTGTCACTTGGGCATCCGGAACAGCCGCGCCGGTTGCGTCCGTCACGTTACCCTTGATCTGCGCGTACGTCTCTTGAGCCGAACTCTTTGGCACCCACGCCGGCACGAACGCGGCAAGCCCGGCTGCCACAAGCATAATCAAGTTCAGGTGTCCGGCTTTGCGATTGATGTGTTGCGTGTTGCAACGGATTCCACCGTGGATGATCGCTCTCCACTTAGACACTGCTTTACAAAAATGGAAGAAGTTGTTCATTCTGTACTCCCACCAACCCACCAGGTAAGCCGGTTCTTCCCTAAGTTCCGGTATCTGCGGATCAGTTATATCTTGCTTCGAACTTACACCACATCGAGGTAACTGAAGATAAAATCTTTATAACGAAAAGATAAAGAGGGCATGCATCAGCGATTTGAGACGCACTTTTACGATTAATTTACAGGAAATGCATAGCTAGTAAGTGGATAGGCACGCGCTCTGACCAGGAATAAAATTACATTGGATGGAGCTACAATCGCCCGGCGCCATTTGCCAGGAACGCAAGTGAAAGAGCGGTTGGGTTCAGGGCGTGTGGAGCTAAGGGCTCGTGGCCGACTGCTGCTCGCGCATCGGCGCCTCAAATCTGCGTGCAAAGTTTTCAGGACGAACTTCGGCCACTCTGCTTTCCACGGCGGGCGGTTAAACATGCCGGTAGAACTTGTGAGCGACAGGTAATAAGACCTTCAGGGCTTGTGCATACTGCCGATCGCCGCACTGAAGCTCATTAACCTGCTGGCGGGACACGAGCCGAGTACGCGAGGATTATTTTACAAACCTTTTTCTTTTATGAACATAGCCAGAGAGACATATCCCCGGAAAGAGAGGATGCGCCGGGAATTGCTCTTGAGTTCGTGGGCCGCGAAAATTGGTCCGGAGCGTGGCAGATGGTAGCTAAGATTTTGATACTCGATGAAGACGCGTCAGCGAGCAGCTTTCTGGGCATGG
>JAFASD010000128.1 GCA_019244945.1 Acidobacteriaceae bacterium
GACAAACATCGCAATAAAGTTCGTCCGAGTTGTTTGAATGTAAGTCGAGCGAGCGCTTCCCCCGCCCTACGGACGTGCTTTGTGCTCCTTGTATGCTGAAAGCCGGTTCTCGCATGAACAAGACACGGCGGGTGTGAATGACGAACGCTTCGATTCAGAACGATGGGCGATCGGCCCGTATCGCAATCGTTGAACAGCACATTCGATTCGAAAACGAGCGTGATCTTGACGGTCGCATGATTGCAATCCAAGCGCGCTTCGAATTCTGAACCGAGCCAACGGGTACCAGCAGCGCTACTTCCACTTTCCCGCTTCCCTTTGTCTTTGCACAATGTCCCTTATTTCTTGCTTTATGCGGGCTGGGTCTTCCTTCAGCACTTCATCAAGCAATTCCTGCTTCCTCGAAATGGTTGTTGCTTTTGCCTTCTCGATCGCTGATTGAACCAGAGAGTGAGTTCGGGCATTGCTGGCAAGGGACCATTTAGCGGTCGCACCCGCAAAAAAAAGCATCTCGTCAGTTCGTTCATCGAAATACTGCAACTGATCGACAATCTTGTCGACAAATCTGGGATTGCCGCTTGCGAAAAATGCAGCCCACCAGCCGTCATTCAGTTGAGGCGAGTGCCCGTTGTCGTTAAGCAGGCCGCCGGTTGTGTTCACCGATAGGGCTCGTTCCAGGATTGCCTTTGTCCGGTCATCTTGTTTTGCAATCTCATGTTGCCACTCAGAAACACGGTTCGGGTTGGCCGCAAATACCTCACTGAAGAATTCTCGTTTGCCAAATAGCGATTGGTGATTCGGTTGGCCGCGAAAAAGCCCACACCATCACTTTGATAACCCCGGCGGCGGCTCGAGACGTCTACCTCGAAACTTGGCCGACTTCTCGCCATGTGCAAGTGTTCAGCCTGATCGACACAACGTCGCTGAGCGCGGCAATCGGCCGACCGCAGTATTTTGCAGTAACACCGCTGTTGGGGGCCTGAACGCGACTTCTCCCTCCAGTCCCTGGCGGGACAAATCCAATGGATGACCCGGCCTTGAAAGCTTAAAAATCGACGTCGAATTAAAAAGAAGGAACTGCCAAGTTTGGGATACCTCCAGCAGCGCCTCGCAAGCGTGGTGGACTGTTGCAGTGGAATTGCTTGGCCTTCCGGCTCCCGTATTCCGGTTAGTTGTCGCGTTCACGACTCGCACTTCAAAAAGGGCAGATTGCTCAAGATCAAAACACTGCCACGTTCGCGTTGCTCGGCGAGCGACGTGAACAGGACTTCTATTTCTTCACTTTGCTGCACATAGCCGAGATCATCAATGGTCAGGCTTCGAATGCTGCCAGGCGCTTCTCGAACAGGATTCCGGAATGAAGCGAAGACCGACTCCTTTCTTAAGCAGACCATTCTCAGGCGCGTTGGCGACGCTCAAGACTCGTTCGAACGAGGGCCTCTAGTGCAGTCCAAGCTTCGATCATGATAGTGATCAGCAGGACCAACAATAGCGGATGGAGTTCAAAGAATTCCATTTAGGCCCTTAGTTCGCGATCTTGACTCGTTTGAGGGCACACTTGCCCTCCCCACGGACGAGCTTCGTGATGTTTAATTCCGCAGTCGTCCGTTTGTCGTTGTCGGCAGTGATGGTTGCCAGAAGCCAAACGTCTCCCGACGCATTTTTTGGAACCTCCCATTCGAAGGCGGCAACTTCCGGGTGTCCGGTCTGCAAGCCGGAGACAGTGACCGCCGATCCAATCATGCTCCACGGCGATCCTGCAGGCACGTGATTCAACGGAATCTTATCCCAAAATCCGGCGGTCAGGTCTGGGATGGCGCTATCCACAGCCGCAGCACTAAGAAGCTGCACGACGACGTTGCCGGCGGGCTTCGGACCGCGCTGATGGACCTGCACGAAAATGCGGGTACGTCCATGCGCGTTGGGAAAGTTGCCGCCATTCTCTTCGAAAGCGACAAAATCAACGCTGGCCGGCATCGATGACCAATACGGCTCCGAATCAATCAAGATATCAGGGGACTCCCACCAGTTGGCGATTCCATTCGGCACAAATGGGTCGGGCATGCCTTCAAGCGAGGGATATCTTCGTCCGGTATCGATGGCACTATGGCGCAGATAAATCTGTGTGGCGCGCGTGTCAGGGGGTTCCTTGAGATCGACTTCCCATACACCTCGGCTACGCGTTCCGGCGCGAAGCACGCGCGTCGCATTGTGCAGCAGAAGATCGCCGACGATGGCGTTCGCAAGCCCGTTGCTGAAGACGGTCCACTCACACTTTTCGCTGGCATTTCTCGACCGCCATACGCCAGCGTCGGTGCCGGCAAAGATCGTATCCGACTCGGGATCTAGTTCGACAATGTTGGCTGCCACCTGCGGCAGACCGTTCATGCACGGTTCCCAACCGGTCCCTGGGTCTTTGAACCGATAAACGGTCGGCCCGAGCGCGTCCGAGTAAGTCACCCAGAGGCACCGTGCTTTTTTGCGGTCGCCGCGTATCGAGCTGATGTTCCCGCTTCGCGGTTGGGTCAGCTTCGCCGGCTGGGCCCAGCCTGTCCCAAACCAATCGAATTGAAACAGATCTCCTGATTGGGTGCCTATCAGAAACTGGAATGGGCCGGCGATCCAAATTGCTGTGGCGATGTCGGCGTCTGCGGGAAGCGGGAGGCGTTGAAAGGTCGTTCCGATATCCGTGGAAACGAAAACGGTCTCACCGGCCATTACGACAACATTTCCGAAAACCTCCATCGGGGGATACCACAAGGTCCGATAGCCTTTTCGGAGGTCCGGCTTGAAGATACTTGTCCAGGAGCCCCAGTCTCCTCCTGTGGTCGATCGCTCCAAATCGATATTGAAATAACAGTGGTAGACGGTGTAGGGGAACGCCTCATTAGTCGCACATTCACCGCCGTCACCCTCGGCTACTTGATACCAAACTTCGCTGCCACGATAGCGGAGTGTCCCGTTATCTTGAGTTCCCCCCATCAGCCACGCATCGTAGTCGGGGTGATGCGTCAAATACTCGAATTGAGTGATGCACAGACCCTTGTTCAAGGATTCCCAATGTCCGCCGCTGTCATTCGTCCGGAAAATTCCTCCATCATTGCCGGCGTAAATGACTTGGGCACTGGTTGGGTGAAAAGCGATCGCATGTTGGTCCGAATGAATCGCATCCCCGCAGGGGCCCGTCGCAATATCTTTCCAGGCCCAAGTGTCATCGGCCTTTCGCGCGCCCTTCCAAATCGTTTTTTCCCCCAAATAAACTACATCGCGATTTTCGGGCGAAACAGCGACATACCAATCGTACACGATTTGCCCCAGGTCGACTTTGGGGCAGACAATCGATTCAAAAGCGCCATCCGTGGCGCTGCGGCGCCAGAGCGCGGGCGCAGGCGGCTGTTGATTGTTGTGGCCGAAAACATAGACGAAATCCGGGTCGGAGGGTGCGTGGCACACCGCAAGCCTCTGGAAGGTCTCTGGCGCACCGTCTAGAAGGACGGATGCCGGCCACGTCTTCCCGCCATCCTTCGATTGCAACAAGCCGCGAGGAGTAGCCGCAAACACTTCATTGGCGGATTGGGGATTCATCGATAAATCCCAGCAGAATCCCGGGTTGGTGGGGTGGCACTTCCAATCGGCCTCATTATCAGTCGTGTAAAACACTCCCCCCGTGGTTGCTGCCAACATGTGTTTGGGACTTCC
>JAFASD010000431.1 GCA_019244945.1 Acidobacteriaceae bacterium
CTTTGCGAGCCGCATTGAATCCTTCTACATACGAGGTCGCGAGACGCTTCGCGTTATCGGGGTGCTTCGATTGCTCGAGGAAGGCCGCAAAGGTCTCGTCGTCGCCTTTGGATGCGCGCGCCTCCATTTCCTGCATTACTTCATGCACCAGCTCCCACGCATCGCCATCCCGTTGAACGTTTCCATTCTCGATATGCACAGCGTTTTCGCCGCAGTCATAAACGGCGAGACGGGCAGAATGGATGATGTCCCAGATTTCGGGCGCGCGCCCGTGAATGAATTCAGCTCCCAGCTCGATTGGAACGGGCGAAAGTGCATCATGGAGCGTTAGAATGCGTCCGCCGATTCTGTCTCGCGCCTCCAGGCAAATTACCTTACATCCGGCGCGGTCCAATTCTCTAAAAGCTGTGAGTCCAGCGGCGCCGGCGCCGATAATTACTGCATCGTAATCGGAAGCGCTCATCGAGAAGCTGCCTCTTCGTGCTCGAAGATTCCCGTTTCCCGGTTCTTGCGCACATTCTCCGCGGGGAAGTATCGGCCGTTCATCGCGACATAGACGCCTTGCGGCAACGTCTGCACGAGGGCGAGCGCGCTTCCCAGATTGAAGAGCCCATCGGAGCTGCCGAACTTGTAGGGGACCATGGCGCCGGTCAGGACAACCGTTTTCCCAGTTACCCTCTCCGCTAAGACCCGTGCAGTAACCTCCATGGTGTCGGTGCCATGCGTGACCACGATGCAAGCTTCCGGAGAGGCAAGGCATTGGTCCACGATAATCTCGCGATCCGCATCCGTCATTTCCAGGCTGTCAACCATCATCAACGTGCGAATTTCGAGATTGAGCTTGCACCGGCCAAGCCTCAACATCTCGGGCACGTGGGAGTCTTTGAAGAAGAGACGGCCGCCGATCTCATCGTATTCTTTGTCAAAAGTTCCACCTGTGATCAAAACTCTGATTCGGTTACTTGTCGCTAGGCCCACGTTGATATTGTCAGTCATAGGGATGCGCGAGGAGGCGTGCGATGGCAGATCGAGACCTGTTGCTGGATTTTGAAGGCAAAACAGCTGTAGTCACGCTGAACCGGCCCAATCGCCGGAACGCGCTCTCGCTCAACCTGATGCTTGAATTGATCGCTTGCTTGAATGAAATAGAGCAGAACCGTTCCGTGAACGCGGTGATCCTTGCGGCTGCCGGGAAAGTTTACTGCTCAGGTCATGACCTGAGCGAGATGACCGGGCGATCCGTCGGCGAGTATCGCCGGATCTTCGATGTCTGCGCCGAGCTGATGATGAAAATCCAATCGATTCCGCAGCCTGTGATAGCAGAGGTTCAAGGCGTCGCTACGGCTGCCGGCTGCCAACTGGTTGCCACCTGCGATCTGGCGATTGCAGCGGAACACGCAACGTTCGCTACGCCCGGGGTTCGCATCGGCCTGTTCTGCACCACACCCATGGTGGCTTTAAGCCGCGCGATAGGGCGCAAACGCGCGCTCCAGATGCTGCTGACCGGCGAATCAATTGATGCTGAGACCGCTGCCGAGTGGGGCCTCATCAATCGCGTCGTTCCTGAACGCGAGCTCTCTTCTGCAACTCGCAAGCTGGCTGCTCGCATCGCGGATGCCAGTCCGCTGACAGTGAGCATCGGCAAACAGGCTTACTATACGCAAATCGATTTAGACTTGTCGAAAGCGTATGGTTATGCCAAAGAAGTGATGACCACGAACGCTCTTGCGACGGATGCGCAGGAGGGCATTTCGGCTTTTCTCGAAAAGCGAGTTGCTTGCTGGTCTGGGAAGTAGAGTTAACCTTCAGCCCCGCAGATTCTTAAAAGCCACAAGGCAGCGGTCGGCGGTTTCCATTTCGGGATAAGCGCTGCCTTCCTGCTCGATCAGATAGTATTCGACTCCGCCTTTGGCCTCGGCTGCGGCGAATATCTTTTTCCAAGGCGCGACACCTTCTCCAAACAACACCTTGTAGCCTTTGTCGGGCGACCAATCCTTCAGATGTAATGAGCGGATGCGTCCCGGGTTCGCGTTGATCCAGGCCACGGGGTCGCTACCCGCTTCGAGACAAGTGCCGACATCCAGTTGCAGCATGATGTTCTTGTCCGTATTGGCTGCGAGTACCTCGATCGGCTTTTGTCCGTCAATCGGCTTCCACTCCAAATCGTGATTGTGATAGCCGGCGTGCAGACCGTGGTGCGCCATCGTCTCGTTCGCCTTATTCAGCGTTTCGGCAACGGTTTTCCAGCCGTCCAGACCACCATTGACCGTTCCAGGATGAGCAAGGACGATATAGCGCGCGCCGAGGATTTTATTCAGCTCGACAGCTTTGCCGAGTCCCTCGGGCGCGAAAGATTGCAGACCGTTATGGGTGGAATAACAGCGGACGCCGAGGTCGTCCAGTTTCTTGCGGACCTGCTTTGCATAATCGGACGTCCACTCGTAGTAGGGCGCAAAAAACTCGACACACTCGTAGCCCATTTTGGCGACGCTATCGAGAGTTGCCATCAAGTCTTTCTGTAGGTCGTCACGAACCGAGAACAGTTCGAGTCCGACCGGGATGTGCTTATCGCCGGCCGCAGCTGCCGCAATTGGCGCGGCAGCGATAAGCGTCAGGAACGAGCGGCGAGACCAAGTATCATACGTGCCCATAGCAATGGGCACAATATCACAGCACCCGTATGTCCATCACCGTGATATCGTCCGCTTGCTCGCCGGCGGATGCTGCCGCGGACGCAAGCGCGCCCGCCAAGCCATTAGTGCGGTGGGAGCCCAAGGTGCGAATTGTTTCGAGAGCCCAATTGTCTACTCCGTCATTCAATCTCGCCTCCGAAAAGCCATCGGAGAACAACACGACTCGATCACCGGGCGCTAAGGAAATTGTTTGCTCTTCAAAGAAGCGCTCATGAAAAGCGCCCAAGACAGTGGCGGTGGAATCCAGGAATTCCGGTTCGCCATCCGAGCGAAGCAGAACCGGCGCGGGGTGACCGCAATTCACATATCGTATGGTGCGAGTGTCGGCTTCATAGACTCCGAAGAACAAAGTCGCGAAGTGCTCAGGCCGAGTCGATTGGAAGAACAAGCTGTTCACCCGATCCATCAGCTTCGAGGGCGAACGCGCGAGATCCTGGTGACTGCGAATGGTTGCCTGCAAATTCGCGACCAGTAGCGCCGCGCCGATTCCTTTTCCGCAAACATCTCCGAGAACGAAAGCCATTCTTCCGGAATCGATTGAGAAGAAATCGTAAAGATCTCCGCTGATTTCACCAGCCGGCAACGATGCACATTCGCACTCGAGACCATATGCGCTGAAATGAGGCTGCGGTAACAGCTTTCTTTGCACCTTGCGAGCAATGGCGAGCTCCGCATCCAGAGGCCTCCGCTCTTGCGGTTCGGCGAGGAGATGCTTCCGAACTACCTCGAGAAAGTGGCGGTTATCCCAAGGCTTGGGAATAAAATCGCAAGCGCCGTGATGCATGGCTTCGACAGCGAGTTCAATCGTGCTCCACCCAGTCATCGCAATGACGGGCAGGTCGCGCCGTTGGGCACGTAAACGGTCGAGCAGTTGCAATCCTTCTTGGCCTGAAGTTGTGTCCCAGGTGTAATTCATGTCCACGATGATCAGATCAAAATCGGCATAAGCTGTTGCGGCCAACGCGTCATTGGGCGATTCTGCTGTTTGAATGGAATATCCTGCGCCCTTCAGAAGCAGCCGCAGCGCTTCGCGCACATCCGGCTGATCGTCGACTACAAGCACGTGATAAGTGTCTATTCTGGATTTCGTTTCGGCTTCTAGAGTCATACAAACACGTCTTGGCTGGTGTAATGCAAGCTCGTTGCCATTGGCGATCGGCGCTGCGCCGTCGCCGGCTCAATGACTTGCCGATTTTCGAGAAGCCGGGAGGTGTTCGTTTGTGAACATCACGATCCCGCGTTTAGCTGCAATTCACGCGCTTGCGTCCGCAGTATCGGATGAGCCGTACTCTTTGAGCTTGTTGAAAAGCGTCTTCAGGCTGATGCCCAGAATTTCTGCCGCGCGCGTCTTATTGTTCTTGGTGTGTTGCAAAGTAAGCTGAATCAGCGCCTTCTCCGCCTCGCCGACTGTGGTGCCGACCGGCAATCGAACGCTTTCCGGTTCAAATATTTGCGCCGGCGGCCGCGACCCGGCAGGAACACCGAAGTCATACGGCAGATGAGCCATCTGAATCGCGCCCTCGCCGGCCATAATCACTGCCCGCTCTAAGACGTTACGAAGTTCTCGCACATTTCCAGGCCACGAGTATTTGTGAAAGGCTTCCATGACCTCGGGTGTTACTTGCGTGATATTGCAGGAGTGCTTTCGGTTCAGATGCGTGATGAGCGCGTCGCAGAGGACGGGCAAATCACTGAGACGCTGCCGCAGCTGAGGAAGCGCGATTTGAAAAACATTCAACCGGTAATAGAGGTCATCGCGCAAGTCGCCTTTCTTGAGCGCTTCATCCACGTTTCGATTGGTTGCGGCGATCACGCGGACATCCACCGAAATCTCACTCTTTCCGCCCAGCCGGCGAACGCGCGAATCTTCGAGCACGCGCAAGAGCTTGGCCTGGGTCCCCGAAGGCATTTCCACCAACTCATCCAGAAGTAACGTTCCATGCTGCGCCAGCTCAAAGCAACCCGCGCGGCGTTCCAAAGCTCCTGTGAAGGCGCCCTTTTCATGCCCGAACAGTTCGCTCTCCATTAAGGTCTCGGGCATGGCTGCGCAATTGATCGCGACAAAAGGTCCAGCGCGGCGGTTGCTCAATTGGTGTATGGCGCGGGCCACCAACTCCTTGCCGGTTCCACTTTCGCCGGCCACCAGCACCGGGGCTTTGCTGGGAGCAACCTGACGGATGACCGAAAATACCTGCTGCATTTGCGGAGACGTACCAACCATGTCCACCAATACGCCTTGGTAAGACAACTGCCTCTGCAGGCGTTCGGTTTCCTCGGCTAACTGACTCTGCGTTGTAGCGCGTTCCAGCAGGGCACGCAACGCGGCCGGTTGAATCGGCTTCTCAAGAAACCAAAAGGCGCCCAGATCGTGGATTGTCTCTATCGCAGTTTCGATATTTCCGAACGCGGTGAGGACGATCGCCGGCGGCATGTTCCCGTCGGACCCCAAGCGCTTCATCAATTCGAATCCGTCCATTCGCGGCATCATCAGGTCCGTGACAATGACGTGAGGGCCAAAAGTGGAGAGCTTGTCGAGCGCTTCCTGCCCATCACCGGCAGTTTCGACGTGGAAGCCCCAAGCGGAAACCATCGCCGCCAGAGGAGCGCGTTGCGATTCTTCATCGTCGACGATCAGGACGTTAACGGCCTGACGGCCGGCTGTATTTCCCACGGTCTTCACAAGTGTAGCGGACATAGTTGCATCTCGTACGTAACAGGTTCAAGGCAGCAGTTCCGCTGCTAACATTCTTTAGCTCAAAGAGACTCTATGAAGCTATTAGGTTAGCGTGCGGAATAATTGGTTGATACTGCCGAAATTTCTAGAGCGTCCTGGATCTGGAGAGCCAACTGGTAATGCAAGTTAAAGAGTCATTTGATGAACCCCCGCCTTTTCTCGGCCGCTGGACTCGCGTGTACGCAGCAGTACTGTGGTATCTGCTCTTTCTGATCTGCGGACTGTATGGAATTACCAGGCTGTACAGCTACTGATGCAGTGTACAGATTGCAGCAATATACCCAGGCTCTTGGAAGTGATCGTTACCTCGTTGCAGGAAGCTAGAGAAGCGGAGCTTGGAGGCGCCGATAGGCTAGAACTGGTTCGGTCCTTAGGATGCGGCGGTCTAACGCCCTCACCGGAGTTAGTCCAGGAGATTGTCGCGTCTGTTTCAATCCCGGTGCGAGTAATGGTTCGAGAAAACGCGTCGATGTCCGTGAGCGGGCCGCCGGAAATGAGGATTCTTCGATCGTACGTGGAGACATTCGCAAAGCTTCCGGTCGACGGGTTAGTCTTCGGCTTCATAAAAGGTGGCGCGCTCGACCTGAAAACAATTCGAGCGCTGCTCGCGGCTGCCCCACACTTGCCAGTGACCTTTCATCGAGCCTTCGAACATGTCGAGCATCCGCTCGCGACGATCGAGCAGTTGAAGGAATTTCCTCAGATTGATCGCATCCTGACCAGTGGAGGATCGGGATCCTGGAGAGAACGAAAGGCGCGCCTGATTGAGTGGCAACGAGCAGCGGCCCCGCAGATCAAGATTTTGGTCGGGGCTGGACTTCGCACGTCGATTTTCGCGGACCTAAGAGATGAGCCGGGTCTTTCCGAGCTTCACGTCGGCCGAGCAGCACGTGTTCCGCGCGCTGTCTCTGGAGTGGTAGATCGCGCCCAGGTAGCGGCTCTTAAAAGCGCTCTTCTATGAGAGCGCTGGATTGGATCGTCCTCTTCGCCTGGCTTATATTTTTGGTTTCCTATGGGCTGTATCGCGGACACGGAAGCAGCACGGTCAATAAATATTTGTTGGCCGGGAAGAGCATGCCCTGGTACGCGATGGGCCTGTCCATTTTGGCCACGCAGGCCAGCGCGATCACGTTCATCTCAACCACAGGACAAGGCTATGTGGATGGCATGCGGTTTGTGCAGTTTTACTTCGGCTTGCCGATCGCAATGGTTATCCTTTCTGCGACCGCCGTTCCCATTTTTCATCGTGCGAACGTTTACACCGCTTATGAGTATCTCGAACAGCGCTTCGATGCGAAGACTCGCGCCCTCGTCAGCCTGGTCTTCCTTACTCAGCGAGGTTTGGCCGCGGGAATTGGACTGTATGCTCCGGCGGTTGCGCTCTCGGCTGTTCTAGGCTGGTCCGATCGTCTGATCACGGTGCTGATCGGACTGCTGGTAATCACTTATACCGCAGGAGGCGGCATCAAGGCGCTCACCTGGGCGGATGTGCAGCAGATGACAATGATCTTCATCGCGCTGACCATCAGCCTCTTTGTCGTGATACATGCGTTACCCGGTAACATCTCCTTCTCCGATGCGTTACATCTGGCAGGCGCAGCCAATCGGTTGAACATGGTCAATCTACGGTTAAACTTGAACGACCGCTACAACCTCTGGAGCGGTCTGATCGGAGGAGGCTTTCTCGCGTTAGCCTACTTCGGATGCGATCAAAGCCAGGTGCAGCGCTATCTCACCGGGAAATCAATCGCGCAAAGCCGGCTTAGCCTGATCTTTACCGCGATCGTCAAAATCCCGATGCAGCTATTCATTCTTTTCATCGGGGCGATGGTTTTCGTGCTGTCTCTATTTGTGCCTTCGCCCATGATTTTCCAACCCGTCGAAGCCACTCGCGCCGCGCAGACCGCCTCTTGGAAACCGGTTGAAGCGCAATACAAGGTGGCGTTCGAGCAGCGTCGGGAAGCGGCGTATCAAGTTGCTAAAGCCGAGCGCTCAGGCGCGCAACCTGCTCTGTCGGGCTTTCGCAAGGCGCTGGCCGGCTTCGACCAAAGCCGTGAACAAGCGCTGAAGATCGTGCAACGGATGCACGGCGGCCAAACCTTCGACGATACGAACTACATCTTCCTGACGTTCGTGAAGTCGTACTTGCCGGCAGGTCTCGTCGGGCTGGTGATCGGCGTAATCTTCTCGGCTTCGATGGGATCCACCTCGGGCGAGATCAACTCGCTGGCGACTGTGTCGGTCGTGGATATATACCGGCGCTTCTGGGTTCGGGGGCGTGGGGACCGTCACTATTTGATTGCGTCGCGTTTACTGACAGTCTTTTGGGGCGGATATGCGGTGGCCTTCGCCGCGCTCGGTGCCAGAGGTTTTGGAGCGCTCATTGTGCGCGTGAACATCGTCGGCTCTCTTTTTTATGGAGGGCTGCTCGGTGTGTTTGTGCTCGCGTTCTTTTGCAAAAAAGCGAACGGCACCGGGGCTTTTTGGGGCGTAATCGCCGGAGAAGCGGCAATTTTCTCCGCGGCTTTGTTCACGCAAATTTCCTTTCTCTGGTACAACGTTATTGGCTGCCTGGTGGTTGTGGTCGTGGCGTTGGCGATTTCGAAGTTTCAACGCACGCGGATGAGCACAGCGTAAAGCTCCTTTTTGTGCCGGGCGAATTGCTATGCAGATGATCGATCAGATTCCGGTGTTCGGTTCGCCCGTGGATGAGGGCGCGCTGTCGCAAATCCGCACTTGCGCGCGCACGGCTACGAGGGTGGCGTTAATGGCGGACCACCACAAGGGGTACGCAGTCCCGATTGGCGGGGTCGTCGCTTACGAAAATGCGATCTCGCCCTCCGGCGTAGGCTACGACATCGCGTGCGGAAATAAGGCGGTGTTAACGGACGCTCCCGCCGATGAAGTTCGGCGGAACATCAAAACAATCATGGACGATGTCTGGCGGACGATCAGCTTTGGAATCGGCCGCAACAATAACGAAAAGGTCGAACACCCGTTATTTCATGCCGACCATCCCGGTTGGCACACTCAACCGGCAAAAAGTCTCAAGCGTATGGCGGAGAACCAGCTCGGCACAGTTGGATCGGGCAATCATTACGTCGACATCTTTGAAGACGAAAAGGATCGAATCTGGGTGGGTGTCCACTTCGGCTCTCGCGGGTTGGGGCACAAAACGGCCACACATTTTCTAAAAGCGGCGGGCGCAAAAGACGGGATGGACGTCGAGCCGTGCGTGCTGCCTATAAATTCGGATCTGGGGTCTCAATATCTGGAAGCGATGAAGCTCGCGGGCGAATACGCCTATGCAGGCCGCGATTGGGTCTGCGCCCGGGTGGTCTCGCTGCTCGGTGCTTCAATTCTCGAAGAGG
>JAFASD010000070.1 GCA_019244945.1 Acidobacteriaceae bacterium
GGAACTGCGGGTCAGATTCTTTCTAAACGTTCTCCTGCGCTTAGCGTACTACACTGGCAATAGATGCGTAAATGCCCAAAATGGCGCTCCCGAGGGCTGCTGTTTTTTGTCTTGGGAACCCTGTTTTGGAGCATGCAACTGGTTGCAGCCGATGAAGTTCCGGGATCGACGTACAGCGCGCTTTCCGACACCCTCGTCCAGCGGGCGGAGCATGAAGTTTCCCGAATAAAGGTGCTGGTCGACCAGGGCACGCTCCCTCAAACCCGGCTGGCCGATGCAGAAGCCCGTTTGGCTGATGCTCGGGATGAGGCCGTCCTGGCACACACGCTTTACGGCCAGGTTCGCATCCAGGATATGACGCCTGCCGACGCGAACGCTATGATGGCGGCAGCCCAAAGCCGCGTGGACCGGCAAACCCAGATCGTCAAAGATCGCCAGCAATTGGTGGATAGCGGTATTTTGGCCAAGGCCGAGTTCAGTGCTTTTCAGGATGAGCTGGACACGCGAAAACGGGTGTTAGAACTCGCCCGGAACCGAATCAGATTACTCGAAGAGCTGCGGCAAATGGCGGACACCGAGGCGCGGCTCGAGCGCGCCGGTCAGAACGGACAATCCGGATCGAAAGCGATGATGATCCGTTACGATGGCAACGGCCTTTTTGACCTCGGCGATTTAACCGCCATCTCCGCCGAGTTCCAGAAGCACTTTCACAAGCCGCTGCCGGTCAGTGCCTTAGGCCAAACGCTGGTGCATCAATCCCTCGGGTTGGATCATCGCAATCGCGTCGATATCGCTCTCAATCCCGATCAGGCCGAAGGCCTTTGGCTGCGGCAATTATTGGAAAAGCTGCATGTGCCATACCTGGCCTTCCGTAGCGCCGTCGCAGGCGAAGCGACCGCGCCCCACATCCACATCGGAACGGGCAGCACTCGGCTGAAGCTGGCTCAAAGATAGCGATCAGCCGCGGTCAACTCTGATGAACGCGGATCTTCCCGGACCAGATCGTGTCCTGATCTCATCCGGGCAAATTCAACAGCGCGTTCGGGAGCTCGCCGGGAAAATCGATGCCGATTACCCCGAAGGCCCCCTTTATTTGGTGTCGGTCTTGAAAGGCGCGTTCATCTTCCTTGCCGATCTCGTGCGGGCCCTGAAAAGGCCTATGGTGCGTATTGAATTCATGGCGATTTCGAGCTACGGCAATCAAAAAACCAGTTCAGGACAGGTGAAGGTCACGCGGGATCTGGATGTCAATATTGAAGGTCAACATGTTCTGATCGTGGAAGACATCATCGATAGTGGCATCACTTTGAGCTATCTCAAGCGGCTCCTCGAGCAGCGCCGGCCGAAGTCTCTCGAAATCGCCACACTGCTCGATAAACCGGAACGCAGAATTCAGCCCGTTGAAGTCAAGTACGTCGGTTTCCAGATTCCAGACGAGTTTGTGGTCGGATACGGGTTGGATTACGCCGAAGACTATCGCAATCTCAGCGATATTCGGATACTCGGCGCGTCACACGCAGTCCCGTCAAAGAATAATGCGTGATTCCCGAGATTCGGCGCCGCGCTCGGCGACCATATGCCTAAGCAGATCCAGAAACATTCGCCCGCGCGGCCGACCATTCTGACTCTGCTGTCCGACCCTATGCAAGAACACGAGAACCGCAATGATTTCGGCATTGCGAACCGGCGATAATCGTTCCCGCTCCACTCTTACTTTCTGATAATCCTCGAGCGACGCTGCAAAGGATGTTTGCACGGAAGCGGCGATGCTGTTTTCCGCCCGAGTTTCATAAACGAGTCCCGATTCAAGTGTCCGGTGCGTTTGAATGGAAGCCGCCAATGCAGACACGACATCCGAATCAACCGCGCCCGGCGTTCGCAACGCTGCCGTCAGCAGCGAATAAATGCAGAAGAGTAGAAGTTCTTCATGTGATTGCATGAATTCTTCCGTAACGGCAATATCTTGATTCGCAATGTCCTTCTCAGAAATCGAAACCGCCTTCTCGTGCCGATGAGCTTGCTGCAAGTATTCACACTCGAGCGGGCAGGAGAGCGAGACCTCGCGTTCGGTGCCACAGCAGTAAGTGCAAATCTCTCCATCCACCACCGGACACGGACGCTTCGCCCGCCGCTTGCCGCATATCTTACAAAGCGTAATCTCTGGCATGAGCTACCGAGTATTATCGGATCAGAGCAGATGGATCGGGTCGATCTGTACATCAAAGTCGAGGTGGAACTCGACGACGATGAAAAGCCGGAGCGGGTTGCCGCCGAGATCTGCCGCCAGCTCGAGAAAATGTATCCCGTCCGTTCCGCCGAGTTGTCCAATACGGTAGCCCGGGAGTAAATTACCCAAAAAATTCCCTGTAAACCCGCAAGAGATAGCCATCCGTCATGCCTGCTATGTAATCGCAAACCACTCTGTGCACCGGCATCCCGTCGCTGTTTTCGCGATAACTCGCGGGTATTCGCTCTGGATAATCGACCAGGAACGCAAACAATTCGCGCATTTTGTCGATCGCCGCGCTCCGCTCTTCCACCAGTTGCGCATAAGAGTACACACGCTTAATCAACAGTGCTTTTATTTGCCTGTTGATTTCAGCCGCATCTGGCTCGAACCGAGCCAGCCGATAATCGAGACGCCGAACATCCTCGAGAGCCTTCACTCCCGCAGATTCCGCGGCTTTCACGGTACCCTCAATGAGCCCACCCACCAGCACATTAATAATTCGGCGCTGAATCTCCCAAAAACGAAGGCGATCCGAAGCCCCTGGAAATTGCGTGCCGACGTCGTTATGGAACTGCGCGATTGCCGGAATGGTTTGAGCAATCTCGTCTACGGTCAAAAGATTCGCCGAGTAGGCATCATCTAAATCGGCCGTGTTGTACGCGATCTCATCCGCTAGATCGATGAGTTGTGCCTCGAGCGCCGGCCGCTGCCCCGGAAGAAGCTCCTCCAGCTCCGCTTCAGAACCGCTCTCTATTTCGCGCGAATGCTTGACGATTCCTTCGCGAACTTCGAACGTCAGATTGAGCCCGTTGAACAGAATGTATCTCTGTTCCAAAACGTCCACGATTCGAAGCGAGTGCCGGTTGTGCTCAAACGAGCTGTCAAAACGCCGCATCTGCCGATCAAGTTCCTTTTCTCCAACATGAGCGAAAGGCGGATGACCCAAATCATGCGCCAGCGCGAGTGTCTCCGTGTATTCTTCGTTTAATTCGAGTGCGACCGCCACTGTGCGGGCAATCTGGGCAACTTCTAAGGTATGGGTGAGGCGGTTTCGAAAATGATCGCAAAACCCCGCAGCAAAGACTTGCGTTTTGCCTTCCAATCGGCGGAAGGCGCGGGAATGGATGATGCGGTCGCGATCGCGCTGGAAATCGTTTCGGTACGGATGCGCCGGCTCGGGGAACCTGCGGCCGCGCAGATTTTGCGGATTCAGGCGCAGTCGGCCCAGCATTATTCGGGCGAGTTATTTCTGAAGTTCAGCAGATAACTGATCAACCGCCCGGGTGACTGCCGGATCCTGGCTGGGTTTTTTGAGAGACTGCAAAATCTTTTTGGCCTCTTGCGGATTGTTGGTCTCGTCAAGTCTGGCGAGTAGTATTTGAGCCTGCGCTTTCGAAACCAGATCGGCCGGTTTATTTACAATCGAGCGAAGCAGCGCTTGGGCTTCCGATACTCGGCTTTCACCCGCGTAAAGCTGCGCGAGCGCGATCTTCGCCAACACCCCGCATTCGCTTTTGGAATCAGCCACGGCTCGCAGATCCGATTCTGCGCCTTTCGCATCGTTCTTTTGCGCTTTCAACGTGCCCAAATAGTACTGAGCGATCAGGCCCTGACGGCTCCCGCCGTCTTTAGCGACCACATTGGAGAGCGCTTTGAGGGAGGCCTGCTGTTTTGCGTCTTGCGTAGGGTAAGCTTTCGAATACGAGTTCGCCGAACCAACCGGCGTTTCGAGGACAGCAAACGCGTCTTCTAAATCCTGCTGCCGAACGGAATTCCTATAAGACCGATACCAGAACCCAACGCCCGTCAGCGTAAGAACTACGATGATCGCAATGGCCCAAGGCAAAAGTTTTCGGCGATTGGAGAGGGCGTAGGAAAGGACATCGGAGACAGCATCGGTGAAATGATCGTGCTGCAGCTGCTCCTTTAACTCGTGACGGGTCAAACCAGAATACTGCCTTTCTCGTACAGAGGCGTCAAAAGGCGCAGCTCTGTACCAGCCTTACTCGCGTGAGCAATCAGTAGCGTAGCACATTCAGGCTCTTTGCCGGGCCGTTTAAGGCCTCAGGTCCGCTAAGTCCCGTCTTATCGCGAACTTCACGAGCCCGGCAACATCGTGTATATCGAGCTTTCGCATCAGGCTGGAGCGGTAAGTATCTACTGTCTTGGGGCTGAGGGAAAGGCGCGCCGCAATCTCCTTGGCACGGATGCCTTCCACCAGAAGCGAGAAAACCTGAAATTCCCGACTGCTGAGCAATTCCAGGGGATCTTCGGCCTGTTTGCGACCACTTCCGTCAAAAAGCGACATCACCTCAATCTGAGGCGAGACGTAAATACCGCCCTGGGTGAACTGGCTGAGTGCATCGGCCATCTGTTCTGAGGTCGAGCTTTTCAAAAGATAGCCACAGGCGCCGGTTCGCAGTACCTCCAGAACGGTTTTCCGGTCTTTGCGGATGGATACGACGGCGCACCGGGTGCGAAGCCCCTCCTGACGCACTCGCCGGATGACTTCGGTTGCGGCTAAATCGGAAAGCCCGAGGTCCAACAAAGCGATGTTCGGTTCTGTCTTTTGAATCTCGGCCAAGGCGGATGCGGCCGTACCCACCTTGGCCACTACTCGGAATCCGTTAATCGCATTGCAAAGAGCGGCCAGCCCTTCGCGCACAAGGGTCAGCTCGTCGGCAATCAGGACCTCTGTGGGGCACGGTTCAGGCGAACGAAGAGGTATAGGTTGGGCAGCGGGCATAGGATTTCTGGGTGTTGAGGTCAACACGCGTGTAAAGAGATAGTGCGTTCGCGCCAGCACTTTCTCTCATCTCACGTGTGGCCAATACCCCAGAAATCCAACAAATGCGACTGCACAGCGGCACACTTGTCGCTGCTGCGGTCGCGGGAGCTCTATTCTGAGATGCTATTTAACTGAAGCTGCGAACCGCTTCCGCTTCGTCGTCGTAGACTTCGAAAACCGTATAGAGCTTGGTAATTTGAAGCAGGTCCTTCACCCTCTTGGAGAGGCCCACCAATTTGAGTTGGCCTCCATTGTTCGTGACAGTCGTGAATCCAGAGACCATCTCGCCGATGCCCGAGCTGTCAATGTAAGAAACATCACTTAAATTCAACAACAGCTTCTTATTTCCTTTGGCCGCAAGATCGCGGATCATGTCCCGGAACGCGCTAGCGCCTTCGCCCAGAGTAACTCTGCCAGACGCGTCGATTACCGTGACGTCGCCAACCTGGCGGGATGTCAATTTAACACTCACTTCTGCCTCCTTCGTGGATCAGATGCTTCGAGAAACGGAATCCTTACGATTTAGCTAGGTTTTTGACGAGACGAACCTCAGTACCCCCACCCTGTCGCGGGTGCAGGTCGAATTCATCCATAAAAGCGCGTACCAGTAATATGCCCCGGCCCGATTGACGCATCAGATTTTCGGGTGATAAAGGATCCGGCAGCGAGCTTAAATCAAACCCTTCCCCCTCATCCCCGATAATTACGGTCAGACTGTCGTTAGACCGCTCGACATCCAGATGGACCTTCTTTTTCTTACTGTAGCGATTGCCATGTACAACGGCGTTCACCATGCACTCCCGGACCGCCATCCCGATCTGGTGTTGTTCGTCATCGTCAAAGCCGGCCTTGTCCGCCTCCCGCATAACAATGACTTCCGCCTCATCGACGCTTTGCAAGCTTGATTCGAGGGTTGTTTGAGTTTTTTCCATCTCGCTGTTATCGCGCCAGGGCATGGTAAAAGTAGCGGGTGGCGATTTTTGCGCCCGCCAGACCGAACCGCCACAATAAACCACTGAGCCGGCTGAAGTCAACAAATTGTTTCAGTTGCCGACGAAGACAGGATATCGCCTGCCACTCGGGGCTGCCGCTTGGCGTGTAGATCTCACACCCAATCGGGTACAATCAGACCCGATATGCGCCCGTTCCGATTGCTTCTTGTTTTGCTGGCTTTCACTCTGTTCTACGCCGCGGAGGCGCCGCTGCCCGTGCCTTCAAACCTGAAACCTGACGGGCTTCCGGAAATTCCCCGTGCGGTGTTCGATGAGGTCAATCGCTACACGGAATCGCGTTCCGCGTTCTTACTGGACTGGCACCCGGCGCGCCGCGAGATCCTCATCAGTACCCGTTTCGGAGATGTTCCCCAACTTCACCGCGTGGCAATGCCCGGAGGTGATCGGCAACAGCTCACGTTTTTCCCCGATTCAGTTTCCGAAGGACTGTTCAATCCAGCAAACGGCGACGAAATCGTTTTCATGAAAGACATTGGCGGAGGAGAGTTCTACCAGCTCTATCTTGAAGATCTGCGTTCCGGCCAGATCACTATGCTGACCAGCGGGGGCCATTCACGCAACACCACCCCCATCTGGTCCAGAGACGGAGGGAAGATAGCCTATAGTTCCACAGCGCGCGACGGACAGAACGCAGATATATGGATCGTGGATCCGCACGATCCCAAGTCCGCGCGAATCCTTTTACAGACGAACGAGCCAGGATGGGCTGTCAGCGACTGGTCGCAAGATGGCAAGCAGATGCTGCTCGCGCTGTTCCGGTCCGCAGTAGTTACGGAACTCCACCTGTTAAATGTAGATACCGCGCAAAAGACGAAACTCGGCCCTGCCGCGCCCGAGAGCGGTTGGTCTAACGCCAAATTCGCCAACGACGGGAAAGGCGCTTACCTGATCTCAAATGTCGGAAGCGATTACAACCAACTCGCCTACTTCGACTTCACGTCAAAGATACTGACCGTGATTCGCCCCAGTCTGCATTGGAATGTGGACGAGCTCGAGGTTAGCCGGGATGGGCGCTACGCCGCCTATCTGGCAAATGAAGACGGTTACGAGAAGCTGCACATTCTCGACGCGCAGTCTCGAAAAGACACTCCTCTCCCGAATATTCCGGCGGGTGTTCTCGCCGATCTTCACTGGCGCCCGGTTGGGCACGAGATCGGCTTCACTCTGAATTCGGCGCACACTCCGGGCGATGTCTATTCGCTAAATATAGATTCGAATGAAATAGCTCGTTGGACTTACAGCGAAACCGGCGGCCTGAATGCGGCCCAATTCTCGGAGCCCAAGCTAATTCATTGGAAGTCTTTCGATAGCCTCACCGTCTCCGGTTTTCTATACCCAGCCGCGTCTAAGTTCACGGGAGCGCGCCCCGTGATCGTCGACATCCACGGTGGTCCGGAAGGTCAATCACAGCCCTTGTACATGGGACCGCGCAACTATTACTTGAACGAACTTGGGATCACGATCATCTTCCCCAACGTTCGCGGTTCAACCGGCTATGGCAAGAACTTCCTGAATTTGGACAATGGCCTCAGGCGCGAAGACTCTGTTAAAGACATCGGCGCATTGCTCGACTGGATCAAGACCCAGCCTGATCTCGACGCAAACCGCATCATGGTGACAGGCGGCAGTTATGGCGGTTACATGACTCTCGCAACCATGACTCATTACAGCGATCGCGTGCGCTGCGCGGTCGAAGCAGTCGGCATCAGCAATTTCCGCACGTTCCTGGAACACACGGAGGCGTATCGGCGGGATCTCCGCAGAGTCGAGTACGGCGATGAGCGAGACCCTAAGATGCGCGACTTCTTCGAAACTATCTCACCTCTGAATAACGCTTCGAAAATCACGAAGCCCATGTTCATCATTGCCGGCCGCAACGATCCGCGGGTGCCCTATACCGAAGGCGAGCAGATGACGCAAGCGCTGGAGGAACATAACGTGCCGGTTTGGTTCCTCATGGCCGACG
>JAFASD010000153.1 GCA_019244945.1 Acidobacteriaceae bacterium
GCTCGAGAATGATCATTTGACCGTGCGAAGTGGACAGTTCAGCGATACGAATCGCATTACGCCGAAGTACGTCAGCCGCGATCTCTGTTGGATAATCGCACGAACGAAGAATCACGATCTTGGCGCTTGGGAAGTGCTTCAGCAGACGTTCAAAGTCGCCGTCCGTCGAGACCAGAACGAAGTCATGCGCAGCCGCGAATTCCAGAATTCTCCGATCGCCAAAACGCGCAAGCCCATTTCGAAGCGCACTCTCCGATTCCGGGAACAGGTCGCGCGTAATAACGACACCAGCCGCGGTGACAGGCTCTCGTCAAAGAGGAGCTTCATCCTCTGGACACTTTAGTCCCGGCTGTCAATTCGGCGGCGTATGCGTAGACAGCAAGGAAGTCATCCGCTCCAGTTGGGGGTAGTCGGCCAGGATTTGAGCCTGGGACGCCCCACCGGAAAGCCATTCGAGAAGTTCCTGAACGGTGATTCGGTGGCCGCGAATGCACGGTTTGCCGAACCGCACGTCAGGATCGACCGTGATCCGCTCTAAGAGTGAGGCGTGAGCTGCCTGCATTTTCGCTTCCTAGCCCATTGTGCAGCATTTGCACCCAAATCGACGAAAGGCCGCTCTGCGCGTTATAGGCCCATGGGTCGGCAACCGCAGGAACGCACATCAATCTGCGGATGCCCCTTCTGGTATTCTGAAAATTTCAGTAGCACTAACCTGTATTCCTGGACGAAGCTGTCCGCCTCCACTCTATTCAGCCATGTACATAAAAAAACAACGACTCCTTACGCCCGGTCCGACGCCGCTGCTGCCCTCGGCGCTGCACGCGATGATGGGCTCCGATATTCATCATCGGACTGAGGATTTTCGTAACCTATATAAGCAGGTCCTCTCTGATCTAAAAGAGGTCCTGAGCACGTCGAACGACGTCTTGGTTCTGGTCGCTTCCGGAACGGGCGCGCTAGAAGCTGCGACGCAGAATTTCTTTTCGCCCGGCGATGAAGTCGTGGTCTGCTCGGCGGGCAAATTCGGCGAACGATGGGTCGAGCTGATGAAAGCCTGGGGAATGAAAGCGACGGTGCTGAGCGCTCCTTATGGCGACGCCGTTCAGCCCGAAAAGGTGGAGCAAGCCTTGGCTCAGAACCCGAATATCAAGGGCGTGTTCGTCCAGGCTTCGGAAACTTCTACCGGCACCCAGCACGATGTCAAACGTATGGGCCTCGCGGTGAAGAAAACGGATGCGGTTTTCGTGGTGGATGCCATCACCGGAATCGGCACGATGCCGCTGAACATCGACGCGTGGGGATTGGATGTGGTTATCGGCGGCTCTCAAAAAGCTTTTATGATTCCGCCCGGGCTGGCTTTCCTTGCGGTCAGCTCGAAAGCTTGGAACATGGCTGAGTCTTCCAAGACCTCGCGCTATTACTTCGATCTGAAGCGGGAGAAGAAGAACGCGGTCAATGGCGAATCTGCATGGACGCCCAACACGGCGCTGCTTCTGGCGTTTGCGGAATCGCTGAAGTTTATCAAATCCATCGGCATGGACAAGCTGGTTGAGAATGCTCAGCTGCTGGCGAGAGCGACGCGGGAAGCGGTCACGGGCCTTGGGTTGCAGCTGTTTTCGAGCGCGCCGGGATCATCGGTCACCGCCGTGCGGCCGCCGGCCGGAATGGATTCCGGCGTGATCGTAAAAGAATTTCGCAGCCGTTTCAACGCCATCATCACTAACGGTCAAGGCAGCATGAAGGGGCAGATTTTCCGGCTGGCGCATTTGGGCTACTTCGATTTCCACGACCTGTTCGCAATCATCGCGGAGCTAGAGATCATCCTCGCCGCGCAGGGGCATTCGGTTCGTTTCGGATCTGGCGTTGCCACGGTTCAGAACGTTTATGCGGATGCGCTGCCGAAGGAAGCCGCTCTCGCGCTGAGTTGACAATCTCTGATGAAGATCCTTATCGCTGAACCGCTCGCGCCGGCGGGCATAGATCTGCTGCGAGCTCAGTCCGATTGGCAAGTGGTTGTTGCAGACCCGAAGACGTACGAATCTCACCTGGCCGATTGCGATGCGCTCCTGGTACGCAGCGCCGTAAAGGTCACCCGGGACGTGCTCGCGAAAGCTCCGAAACTGAAAATTATCGGACGCGCGGGCGTGGGCGTCGACAATGTCGATCTTTCCGCGGCTACGGATGCCGGCGTGCTCGTCATGAACACACCAGGCGGGAATGCGGTGTCTGTTGCGGAGCACACGCTCGCCCTCATGCTTTCGATGGCCCGTTCGGTGCCTCAAGCCAGCGATTCCACGAAATCCGGCAAGTGGGAAAAGAAAAAATTTCTGGGAAATGAGCTTCGGGGCAAAACTCTGGGAATCGTCGGCCTGGGCAGCATCGGGCGGGAAGTAGTAAAACGCGCCAAGCCTTTCGAGATGCGCATCGTGGGTCACGACCCGTACGTGAGTTCACAAACGGCAGGCGATTTCGGGGTCGAGCTTATGTCGCTATCCGATCTTTATCGCGAGAGCGACTACATTACGCTGCACGTCGCCTTAACGCCCGAAACCGATCACATGCTGAAGGCGGAAGCGTTTGCCCAAATGAAACCGGGCGTTCGCATTGTGAACTGCGCCCGTGGAGAATTGATCGATACCGAAGCGCTTCGCAGCGCGATCGAGAGCGGCAGAGTAGCATCAGCCGCGCTGGACGTGTTTGAGAAAGAGCCGCCGGGTGAAACTCCTCTGCTCCGTTTAGAACCCCTGGTCGCGACTCCTCACATCGCAGGGTCGACCGAGGAAGCGCAAGAGATTGTTGGTATCCGGATTGTCGAGCAACTTGTCGAATATCTGAAGAGCGGAATCGCGCTGAACGCCGTCAACATGCCGGCTTTGACCGCCGAGCAATATCGAACTCTAGGCCCGTACATCGATTTGGCTGAACGCGTGGGCCAATTTCTGAGCCACATCTCTACGGGCAATGCTCATACCATTCGTCTCGTATACTTCGGCCGGCTTGCGGATCACAACACGCAGATCTTACGAAATGCAGGTTTGGCCGGCGTATTAAGCCGCTCGATGGAACATCGGGCCAATCTTGTGAACGCAATGCAGATTGCTACACAGCGCGGTTTTCGGGTGGTTGAGCAACGCGAGCCCAGCCACTTGAATATGGATTCTATTCGGATGGAACTCGAATCGGAAGCCGGTACGTTCTCGGCCGTGGGCGCCGTGGTGCTGAATAAGCCTCGCCTTCTGCAAGTCGAGGGAATCTCCTGCGAAGCCACGCTGGACGGCAATTTGATGTATTCGAGAAACGAGGACGTGCCGGGCGTAATCGGCTATCTCGGAACCATGCTGGGCAAGAATGGCATCAACATCGCCAATTTTGCGCTGGGCCGCCAGGATCCCGGCGCCAGTGTCGATTCAAAGCGTGGCGAGCCGTTGCAGGCGATTTCGATTGTCGAGACGGACGAGCCGGTGCCCGATGCTGTGATTGCGCAAATCCTTCAACACCAGGCGGTCAAGTACGTCAGGCGAGTGATTCTGAGATAAAGAGCTATTGGGTTCACTGCGCTCGCGGGCGGAAATCGAAAACAATGGTGTGATCGCTCGATACCGGTTTACCGTGCATCGTGGCCGGCGTGAAGACCCATTGCCGGGCCGCCTGAAGAACGGAATCTCGGAGAGCTTCTGGAATATCCGTTCCGGGTTTGATCAGTTTCGCGACCTTCACGCGTCCACCAGTATCAATGTCA
>JAFASD010000317.1 GCA_019244945.1 Acidobacteriaceae bacterium
GGATCTTCCAACAAACGCGCCGGCTGGACGCTCGCCCATTTCGAAGCCTTCGCAGCCGCAAGCGCGTCGGCTTCGCTCTTCCCGCCTCGAATCGCTTCGATCATGGCCTCTGCCAATCCCCGGCTGTACGAGCAGTTCCGATCCTCCATGCGGCACTGCGCGATCTTCATGTTGCAGCCGCACGTACAGTCCTGCTCCCGCAGAAGCTTGAGCACGGTCGCCTTCTGATCCGGAGTCAGCTTCGTCAGATCCAGACCGGGCAACGATTCCGTTTTTTTCCAATCAGTTTGTGGATTATTTTTGGCGTCTGCGGATGAGGCGTGATCCTGCGCGAGCAACAGGAACGCGGCTACAAAGCACAGACCCACGATTCTGCCAAAGCGCAGGAAGATTCTGTTCATTACTTTATTGTAGATAGCATCGGAATGCGTCGGCTACACCTGTTCGAGTTTGGCGACCAGCCGTGGTTTCCCCGCCTTCTTCGCGATGTAGAAACGGCGTATCTCGCAACCGCTTACCGCTTCATCGGGCTGTCCCGATTGTGGGCGGAAAAAATCCTGGCGGTTCTCGCGGCTGGCGAGCCCGCGGAATTCCTGGATCTGTGCTCAGGATCGGGTGGTCCGATGCCGCTCATCCTCGATGAGCTTGCCGCACGCGGATATAAAGCGCACGCAACGCTCACTGATCTCTACCCGAATCCGAAATCCGCCCCACATCCACGGGTCACATGGCTGAAAGAGCCGGTCGATGCCACGCAAGTCGCGCCGAACCTGGCGGGTGTGCGCACGATGTTTTCGGCGTTTCATCACTTTCGTCCATTGAGGGCCAAAGCAATTCTTGCGGATGCATTCAACAAACGCCGCGCCATTTGCATTTTCGAATCTGGCCTCGGCAGCTTGCGGGCAGCATTCGTCACGCTGTTGATCCCGGTGAATGTGCTGCTTCTTATGCCGTTCGCGCGGCCGTTTCGCTGGAGCTATTTTGCCTTCACTTACCTCATTCCGATAATGCCCCTGATCATCTTTTCGGACGGCATCGTCTCGGCCTTGCGCATCTACTCGCCAGAGCAGATGCAAGAACTGACCAAAGATCTTCAGGCGGCTGATTACGCCTGGGAAATCGGCCGAATCCGAGCGCGCGGCATCCCCGACGGTCTGCCTTACCTGATCGGGATGCCGAGTCGGTAAGCACGACAACACAATCGCGTATTCGGAAACGAAACACTAAATTAAAAGAGGAGCCCACTTCGGGTGTGGAACTTTAACCGGCTGGAAGATTTCGGCAGTGATGTACGGTACGAGTGCGAACCGCCTTCGACCCCGAATCTCTGATACCGGAAATTCGAAAACAGGTCGCTGCCTATAATCCCGATCTGCCGTTGCTGCAGCCTCGTACACAAGCCGGCCAATTTGCCTCTACCATCGACACAGAGCGCCTCCTCTCAAGGCTCGCGCTCTTCTTCGCTGGTCTGGCAACTCTGCTCGTCGCAACGGGGCTGTATGGAACTTTGTCTTATCGGGTCACCCCGGCGGACCACCGAAGCGGCGCGTTGCGCAGGCAACAGGCACGCGGCCATTGTATAGGTTAGACTATATATAGTTGAACCTAGTAAAGAAACCATCCTAATGCGTGATCCCAAGTCCGAGCGAATGGAGTTTTTACAGGGCACGCTGGAAATGCTCGTCCTCAGGACGCTTCTGTTTGGCCCGAAGCACGGCTACGCTATCGCCCAATTCATTCGCCAGATGTCCAACGATGTTCTTTCGGCGGAAGCAGGGTCACTGTATCCAGCACTGCAACGGCTGGAGTTGCAAAAGTTAATCACTGCGAAGTGGGAAATGTCAGATAACAACCGGCGGGTTCGTCATTATCGACTGACAGCCGCGGGCCGAGCAAAACTTTCTTCCTCTATGTCGCGCTGGGATGAATTCGTTCGAGCTATAGGAAATGTCTTGAACCCCGCAGAAAGTCAAGAGTAACTTCTATGTTGCTTCCCAAGAAGATCAGCCTGCTGCTCCCCTGGAAACGCCGCGCTCGCGAACGATCACTCGATGAGGAATTGCGGTCTCACGTGGAGTTGGCCGCGACTGATGCTCTTGAGGCAGGAGCAACACCCGACGAAGCAGAATTTGCTGGCCGACGCGAGCTTGGCAGTCAGCTACGCATCCGAGAGGACGCGCGAAACGTTTGGGGTTTTGCTGCGTTGGATCACTTTTTTCAGGATGTGCATTTCGAGATAAGACAACTGAAGCGCAATCCTGGATTTACCACGGTAGTAATCCTCACGCTTGCACTCGGGGCGGGGGCGAACGCGTTGATGTTTACCGTGATTGATTCGGTACTCTTGCGCCCCTTGCCGTATCCCGAATCGCACCAACTCGTATACGTCGACTCGATCCAAGCGGACGGGAGCCACGGTTCCACATCTCTGCCGAATTTTCTAGATATGCGAGCGCAGAGCAGATCGTTCTCGGCGATGGCCGCGTATGAGGAAAAGAGTGTTTCACTCCGATTGCCAAGCGGCGAACCCGTCCATAGCACAGGGGTGGTAGCTAGCGCAAATCTTCTTGATGTTCTGCGCGTCCATCCCATGCTTGGTCGATCCTTTTCGGCGGAGCAGGATCAGGCGGTCAAGGTCTGCAGCGTGGTTCTGAGTGCGGAGTTCTGGCGAGAGCATCTCTCAGCCGATCCTCGCGTCCTCGGCCAAAATCTCGCGGTAGACGGAAAGGCGTGCAGCATTTCTGGTGTTATGCCGGATAGCTTTACCTTTCCCTCGCGTGACGACGAATTTTGGATTCCGCTCCAGCCGGCACCCGATGCCATGAATCGCGGTGCGAGTTTCCTCCACGTCATTGCGAGGCTGAAATCCGGCGTAACGCTGGCCGTTGCACAAACGGAGTTGAAAGTCATCGCACGGCGTCTTGAGAAAGCATACCCGGATGAAGACAACCGCATGGGTTTCGGATCACAGTTATACCAGGATCGGATTACCGAAAATGCCCGGCCGGCTCTCTTTGCGCTGCTCGGGGCCGTAGTGATTCTACTTCTTATCGCCTGCGCGAATATCGCCAACTTGCAACTGGCGCGTGCCCTCGGTCGTAAGCGGGAAATGGCCATTCGCGCAGCATTGGGAGCCGGCAGAATGCGTGTGACCGGACAGCTCTTTACCGAAAACATCGTCCTGGCACTCATCGGGACAGCGGTCGGGTTTGGCTTGGCCGCCGGCTCTCTGGGTTTGTTGAAGCGTCTCGCAGCTGGCGCGATTCCGCGCGTTCAGGAGATTGAGCTGCGCCCCGAAATCTGGTTCGCCATGGTCATGGTTGCCGGCGTCTCGGCGTTGCTGTTCGGGCTGGCTTCCGTCTGGCAGAGCGCACGTCAGGATATCGAGACGGCTTTGCGGGAGAGCGCCGGCGCTGTCGCGGGTGGTCGTAATCAGCAGAAAATCCGCGATCTGCTGGTTGTCGCGCAGTTGAGTTTGGCGATCGTGCTGCTTGCCGGTTCGGGCCTGCTGCTTCGGACTCTGTATCAGCTCTTAAGTACGGATCAGGGCTTTACATCGGAGCATGTGCTGACTATGCAGACAGCAGTTTCGGGAACAGAACCTGCCGACAGAGATCTAGCCGCCACGGTCTACACGCCCGAACTGGATGAGATCGAGCACATACCGGGAGTGAAGGCGGCGGGTTTTATTACGTTCCTGCCGCTCAGCAATGGAAGCGCTTCGGCGACGTTCATTATCAATGGACGCTCCAATACGAGCCGGGGAACCCAGCCACGGGCTCTGTTGAACGCGGCCAGCGAGCGCTTCTTCAGTGCTCTGCGTATCCCGCTTCTCGAAGGGCGGTTTTTTGAGAGAACCGACGCATTGGGAAAGCCGTGCGTGGCAATCGTGAACGACGTTCTAGCACGACGCTACTTCGCGGGACAGGACCCGATCGGAAAACAGATCGCGTTTGACGATCCGGATTTCAAATCACATCCGATCACAATTATCGGTGTGGTGCAGGGGACGCGGCAAACAGAGCTCGCGAAACCGCCAGACGCGCAACTATATCTCGATTTCCGGCAGGTTCCACCCGCGACGTTATGGTCGCAATTCTTACTGAAGCAGATCATGACCTACGTTGTACGTTCAAATGGAAACCCCATTGCGCTAGCCAAGGAAGTACAGCACGCAATTCATCGAGTCGACCCGTCTCAGACCGTATTCCATGTCGCGGCGATGACGGAGATCGTTTCAGCCTCCGTTCAGAGTCGACGGCTCGGCGCGATACTTCTGAGCGTGTTCGCCGGGCTCGCGCTCGTTGTCGCCGCTGCAGGATTATACGGCATTCTTTCGTACCTGGTCACGCAAAGGAAACGCGATATTGCGGTCCGCATAGCTCTCGGCGCTCAACAAGAAGAGGTAGTCAGGATGATTGTCTCTCGCGCTCTGCTGCTCTACATCGCCGGTGTTGCCGCAGGACTGGTGGGGGTTATCTGGTGTGGACATCTGCTCTCAAACATGCTTACCGGAATCCGCCCCTGGGATCCCGTCGCGCTTGGAATCACGACTTCCACTCTGCTGCTGGTCTCCTTGCTCGCGGCCTGGTTCCCTGCGCGGCGCGCCGCTTCAATCGATCCGTACCAAGCTCTGCGAACCGATTGACACCGGGTTTGTGGACCTAATTGAAACCCTGCGCAGAGTAATCAGAGACCCTCCTTTTCGCATTCTGGAACTCAAATCGGCAGCGCGATCTGAAACACCGACCCATGCACGCCATCGCTCTCGACCCAGATTTTTCCGCCATGTGCATGAACGATCTTTTTACAGAGAGCCAGACCCAAGCCGCTTCCCGGTATTTCCTTCCCATGCAGCCGTTTGAACGGTTCAAAGATTTGCTCGTGAAAACGTGGTTCGACTCCCGGCCCGTTATCGCGGACTGAAATACGGCACGTCTCTGCTTCCTCAATTCCCGTCACTTCGATTCTCGGCGTTTCTGTCCCCCGAAATTTCAGAGCGTTACTGAATAGCTGCTGAAACACCTGAACAAACTGCGATTCATCGATCGACAGCTCCGGCAAATCTTCGCATATAACTTCCGCGTTGCATTCCTGAATTACCTCTTGCAGGTTCAGTACAGCCCACTGGACCACCGTATTCAACTTCACCGTTGTCCGCCGAACCGAGTTTCCCGCCCGCGAGTACTTCAGCAGATCCTCAACCAACCGATTCATCTCAGTCGCTGCGTGAACAATGAACGACGTCAACTCGCGTGCCTGCGGATCATCCGTCTTTTGCCGTTGCAAAAGTTGCGCATAAGTCGAAATCGTTCGCAACGGCTGTTTCAGTTCATGCGCAGCTGCGTAGAGCAAACGCTGCACGTCCCCGCTCTCTCGCAGTGCTTCGGTTAACTGCTCTTCCGGCGGCTTTGGTGAATCCATTCAGTAACTGCTAAATTCACGCGGCGCGCAACAATCCTAAGCGCTCCAATAACGCGCTTGGGTCGGGATCGCGGCCCATGAACTCGCGATACAATTGCGCCGGGTCTTCACTGTCGCCGCGCTCGAGAATGTGCCGCCGATAATCCTCACCTGTGGCGCTGTTGAATATGCCTTCACGCTGGAATCGGGTAAACGCGTCGGCATCCAGCACCTCGGCCCATTTATAGGAGTAGTAGCCCGCCCCGTATGCAACAGGACTCGAAAACAGGTGCGTGAAACTGGCGATCATTCCATAATCGTCAGGCAGAGGGGCCGGCGCAAATTGCGCCAGAATCTCGCGAGTATACGCCACTACATCGCCATCGCGCTCCCGGTCGTACTCGCGATGCAGCTTGAGATCCGCCATCGCAAATCCAAGCTGCCGCATCTGCGTATTCGCACCCCGGAACGTACGCGCCCGCTTCATCTTTTCGAATAATTCGTCCGGAATTCCTTCGCCGCTTTTGTAATGGCGCGCGAAAAGCTGCAAAGCCTCGCGCTCCATGCACCAGTTCTCCATGATCTGTGACGGCAGCTCGACAAAATCCCACGGAACGTTGGTTCCCGAAAGCGTTCGCACCGGCACCCGGCTCAACGTATGGTGAAGCAGGTGCCCGAATTCATGGAAGATCGTCTCCACTTCGCGATGCGTGAGCAGCGAAGGAGTATCTTCGACCGGCGGAGTCAAATTCCCGCATATCAAACCGAGATGCGGCCGTCCTTCCTCCGGATTGCCCGCGATCAGCGAGTCCATCCACGCGCCGCCACGCTTGTTTTCTCTAGGAAACCAGTCCGCGTAGAACCCGCCTAGAAGCTCGCCCGAGCAAACATCTTCGACGCGGTAATATTTGACCGCTGCATCCCAACCCGCCACGGCCGGCTCTTCGATCACCTGAATATTTAAAAGGCGACTGAAAATGTCGAACATCCCCGCAACCACGCGATCCAATTCAAAGTACGGTCGCAGCTCCTCTTCATCGAACTGATAAAGTG
>JAFASD010000203.1 GCA_019244945.1 Acidobacteriaceae bacterium
GAATTTTGCCGAACTATACAACAGCATGGAAGCAAAGCTGCCCGCGGCGACGCGGATACTGATCGCGATTGGCACTACGGCCCGCAGCTAGGTTTTGATTGGACTGGACTTGGTCATATTTGCTGCTGTCGGCGCGTATTTATGGTCGCGGCGGGAGGGCTCGCAGGAAAAGTTGGATGCGATCAAGATGCGAATGCCGCTTCTAGGCGAGGTTTGGACCAAGTATCAGGTGGCCCAATTTTCGCGCGTGCTCGGGACGCTCTTAGTGGGCGGTATTCCTCTGGTTCAGGCGCTCGAGACCGCGGGGCGGTCGCTCGGGACCGTACTCTTGAAAAAAGCGGTGGACAGAGCTGCCGTTCTCGTGCGGGAAGGCAAATCTCTTTCCGCTTCACTGCAGACCACGGGTATTGTGCCGGATTTGGCAATCGACATGATGGAAGTAGGTGAATCGACCGGCGCTTTGCCTCAGATGCTGACCAGCGTGGCGGAATTTTATGAAGAGGATGTATCCACGCGCATGACCGCGCTTCTATCTTTAATAGAGCCGGTGATTATGATTTTTATGGGCATTTTCGTTGCTTTTGTATTGGTTGCGCTCTATCTGCCCATCTTTTCGCTTGCGGATTCAATTCGATAAATGGCTACCGACACGATCAAAGTAAAGGATCCCGTAGAAGAAGCGGAACACGCGAAAGCGGTTGCACAGCGCTATTGCTGTGATTTCGTGGATCTGAAAACCGCGAAAATCAATCACGAGCTGTTTCGTACAGTACCGGTGGATCTGATGTTCCGCTATCATTTTGTGCCTTTGCAGGCGCAAAATGGAACCCTTGAGATAGCGCTTTCCGATCCGAGACAGATCGTTCTCATTGACGAATTGTCGGTTCTGCTTTCGAAGAAGCTGAAGGTCAAAGTAGCGACTTACTCGCAGATCACGGATCTGTTGAAGAAAACCGAGCAATCGCAGCGCGTTCTGGAAGAAGTAACCGAAGGCTTCACGCTGGATGTGGTCGGTGACGAGGAGAGCACCGACGAGAATCTTTCGATCGACCGGCTGACTTCGGACGAGAGTAACATTGCGCCGGTGATCAAGCTCGTCGATACGACGATCTTTAACGCTCTGGAGAGGCGCGCGAGTGACATTCACATCGAGACGAGAGATCAAGAGCTGGCGATCAAATATCGAATAGACGGCGTGTTGCAATATGCGATGAGCCCGATCGGGAAAGAGTGGTACTCAGCGGTGATCTCGCGCATCAAGGTGATGAGCGAGCTGGACATTGCCGAGCGGCGCGTTCCGCAGGATGGCCGGTTCCGGGTTCGTTATAAGGGACGCTTGATCGATTTCCGCGTGTCGATCATGCCGACGATATACGGCGAAGACGCCGTGCTTCGCGTGCTGGATAAAGAGTCGATGAGCGAGAAGTTCTCGCGGTTGACTCTTGATGTGGTGGGGTTCTTCGAACAGGATTTGGCGAAATTCCGCCGGTATATTAAGGAGCCGTACGGGATGGTGCTAGTGACGGGACCGACCGGGTCGGGCAAAACCACCACGCTCTATGCGGCTCTGAGCGAGATCAAGAACGACGAAGACAAGATCATCACCATTGAAGACCCGGTGGAATATCAAATTAAGGGCATCACGCAGATTCCAGTCAATGAGAAAAAGGGACTAACATTTGCGCGCGGTTTGCGATCGATTTTGCGGCACGATCCGGATAAGATTCTGGTCGGCGAAATCCGCGACCAGGAAACGGCGCAGATTGCGATTAACGCGGCGCTCACCGGCCACTTAGTATTTACTACCGTTCACGCGAACAACGTGCTGGATGTGTTGGGGCGCTTCTTGAATATGGGCGTGGAGCCATATAATTTCGTCTCGTCATTGAACTGCATTCTGGCGCAGCGGCTGGTTCGTATCATCTGTCCACATTGCCGGCACAGGGTGACATACGAGGATGAATACCTGGTTGAGAGCGGGCTGGATCTGAACGAGTGGCGATCCTTTCCGTTCTATGAAGGGCGAGGGTGCATGGAATGCAGCGGGACAGGGTTCCGGGGACGCACGGCCATCCACGAGCTGCTGGATCTCACCGAGCAGATTCGGGAGATGATTCTGGAGCGAAGGCCGACCTCAGAGATCAAGCGGGCGGCGCGCGAGGACGGTATGACATTTCTGCGACACTCCGCTCTGGATCGGGTGCGGCAGGGCATTACCACTCTGCGCGAGGCCAATAAAGTAACGTTCATCGAAGGATAGATATTGAAACTGTCGTTTGTCGATCGCATCCAGCGCTGGATTACCGAGCCGCCGCCGGATCATCTTTTTGAGATTACGGAGACTTCGTTGGCCGGGGCATCGCCGCGCAATCCCGGCCAAACGAAGCAGGAGGTGCTGGCTGAGCGCGCGTTAACGGCGTCTCCGAGCGCGCCCAATCTGCTGAAGCCGAACCTGTATCGGGAGGCATTGCCGCGGGTTTCCGGATTTGGCGGTTTGAAGCGCACGGCCACGGCATTGGTGATTCCCGATTATGCGGTGCGAATGGCCATTCTCGACTTTGAAGAATTTCCGTCGGGCGAAGAGGAACGAGCCGCGCTGCTCCGCTTCCGCCTTCGCAAAAGCGTTCCTTTTCATATAGACGAGGCTCAGCTTGCGTATTCGGTCCAATTAGAAGAAGCGAAGCGCGTGGAGGTACTGGCGGTAGCAATCGCGCGGCCGATTCTGGTGGAGTACGAATCCATTTTTACGGACGCTGGTTACCGGGTTGGATTAGTGACCCCGTCTTCTATCGCCACTCTGCGCCTTTGCATAAGCGCCGAAAAAGGGATCACGCTTTTAGCGAAAGCGGCAGGTTCGACGTTATCAGTTTTACTGGTGGAGCAGAGCCGGGTGAGGCTGGTGCGGTCTCTCGATTTGGCCGGCGAGGAAGGGGAAGAAGCGAGGCGGGAAGAGCACAACGTGCTGCCGCTGTTGCAGCAGACACTCGCTTACGCGGAGGACCAAATCGGACAACCGGTCAGCCGTTTCTTGCTGTGCGGATTCGGGCGCGATACAGATTCACTGGGGAAACTCGCAGAGAAGGAGTTCGACGTTCCGTATATGCAGGTGCGGTCGAGGTTCGGAGCGGCATCGCAAGAGAATGCCGGTTTGCTGGGACTGTTGGAGCAGTACGCCGCATGAACTCATTCTCTCCCTCGAACCTGAATATCGCTTCACAGCCGTTCCGGCGGGAGCGCGCTCAGAATGCGGCGCTCGCGGTGATTTGCGCGGCGCTTACGTGTTCGCTGCTGGTATTGATCACACTGATTTTTCACGCGCGCGGGCAAGCGGCGGACCTGCGCCGGTGGATTGAAGGAGAAACTGCCGAGCTCCAACGATTGCAGCGCGACCAATCGCAACTCTCGAGTTTTGTAACGCGGCCGGAGAATGCAGATGTTTTCTCGAAGAGCGTGTTTTTGAATGAGCTGATCGCTCGGAGAGCGGTTAGCTGGACGCGCGTATTTGAAGATTTGGCGACGGTGATGCCGGCCAATGTGCGGCTGGTCGGTATCCGCCTGCCCCAAGTGGCGGCTGAGGATGGCACGCTGACAAATCACGTTCAGCTGGATATGTTTGTGGGAACGGACCGGCCGGAAGCGGTGGTCGATCTGCTGAAGCGCTTACAGCAATCGCCGTTGTTTGGGGCGGTGAAAGTGGAGACGCAGACTCCCCCGACACAGAACGATCCGCTGTATCGATACCGAATGACGGTGGCTTATGCGCAGAACCTTTGAATGGCTTCCATCCGGGGCAAGCGGCGTTAGGCGCGGCCCGCGGTTCTGGTTGCAACTGGCAGGTGGAATACTGGCGCTGCTCAACGGCATCGCGCTGTTTTTCTATCTCGATCCGCCGGGCGGAACACGCAAGGAGTTGATGCAAGAAGGCGTGGAGGTTCGCAATGCAATCGTGGCGGCGCGAAGCAGGACACAACGTCTGAAGACAGTGGCGGCGGAAGTGCAGGTCGGCAATGTGGAATCGGCGGATTTTGAGGCGAAGTATTTTCTGCCCAAGCGCCTGGCCTATGCGGCGGTGATTACGGAGCTGCAAAGAATAGCGAAAGTTGCGAATTTACAACAGCGCGATTGGGTTTCGACAGAGGAGCCGATTGAGGGCACGTCCGACCTTTCTCTTTTGAATATTGTGGCGAATTACGATGGCTCTTACGACAATTTGATGCACTTTCTGTACGAGACGGACCGCTCGCCGATGCTGCTGATGCTTGAGCAATTGCAGGCTGCGCCTCAACAGAAGAGCGGCCAACTAACTGCCCAAATCCGGTTTCAAACGATCATCCAAGAAGAGCCGGCTGCGCCAGCGTTGGGAGCGCAACCGTGAGCGCAATGGCCCAGACGAAGATCTTTGGAGTACGAGTCGGAGTAGATCCGAAGATATTAGTTGGCGGTCTGATAGCAGTAGCGGCGACCTTGTTCTGGTACAACTCGCGCGGAGATGATGAGCGGAGCGCGCCGGCTGCAAACGTTCCTGCGGCGGCTCCCGCGGTTGCTGCGGCGCCATTGTCGAGATCTCGATTGCCGGCGACCCGCCGCGCATCGGCTGCGAACGATCGAGCCACGCTGCGGTTCCGCGCGATTGACGCGACAAGCGGCAAAATCGATCCGACTCTCCGGCTGGACCTTCTGCAAAAGCTGCAAACGCTACAGACGGCTCAGAGCGGAAGGAGCCTCTTTGAAGCGGGGCTTACGCCGCAAGAACAGGTAAAGCTCACACCGATCAAAGGTCCAATTATTCCTGTGGCGCCGCATCCGGCGGTGGATTCGGGCGGCCCGGGTTCCGCGGGGCCGCCGGTCGTCAACATTCCGTTGAAGTACTACGGGTTCGTCAAGCCACAAGGCAGAAGCGAGATCAACCGCGGGTTTTTTCTGGATGGGGACAACATTGTGATCGCGTTGGAGGGCCAAACGATCAGCAATCGGTACCTGGTAGTAGCGCTCACGCCCGGCAGCGCGCGTTTAGAAGATACGCAATTGAAGCAGGGACAGACGTTGACCGTTGTGCCGGAGGCGACGGCGCAATGAGCAGACCGGCCGCAAACGGCGTTCCGGTTCCTGGGGTTCGCGATTGTGTTCAGGCTGGGGAGAAAGGGTCGGCGCTGCTGATCGTCTTTGTGTTTGCGGCGATGGTCGCGATCATGCTGTACATGGAAATGCCGGTTTACACGTTCGAGGCGCGGCGGCAGAAAGAACAACTGCTCATTGATCGGGGCAATGAGTATAAACACGCCGTCAAACTGTTCGTGCGGAAGACCGGCGTGTTTCCGCAATCGATTGATGCGCTCGAGGACACGAACCGGATGCGTTTCTTGCGTCATAAGTTCAAAGATCCATTTACGGGAAACACCGACTGGCGGCTGCTCCATGCGGGGCCGGGTGGCATGGTGATCGATTCAAAAGTGAACTCGAACCGGAATCCAGCGCTTGGTCCGAACGCGAATACGAATACGAACAGCAACACGAACACGAACACAAACAGCGCTTCGAATTCGACATTCGGCAGTGGCTTCTCGTCCGATTTCGGCTCGAGTTCGAGCACTGCCCAAATTGTTGTGCCACCTGTCCGGCAACGGCCGCCCGCCATATCCGCGAGTGGCGGTGGCACGCTGGAGCCACCGGGTAGCTTGCCCGGACCCAGCGCGGGTGCGCTTCCTCCGCTTCCGCAGACGGGCAACGATCTTGCGCTGCCGCCCAGCGATGTAGGGGCGACTTCGGGTGAACCAGCCGGGCCGACGCCCAGCGCTGGCGAAACGCCGATGCAGACAGTCAGTAACCTTTTGAATAACCCGAACAGCCCTCCGGGAACCACGAATCCGAACAGCCTGCCACCAACCGGAGTCGCTGGGAGCGTGGGCGTATCGATATCGGGGAGGATCAACAGCGGCGGCATTGCGGGAGTGGCCAGTATCGCGCATGGTCATACGATCAAGACAGTCAACGATCAGAGCGATTTCTCCTTATGGGAGTTCTATTACGATCCCACTAAGGAGAACGCGCGAGGCGTGGCGGGCGCGCTTCCGGGAGGTGCGGGGCTTCAGCCGGGTGGAGCGCCTCAGCCAGGCACCCCGAACCTTGCGCCCATCCCAGCAGTAGGAACTGTTCAACCTCCGCCGACGGATCAGAATTCGTTAAATCCAAACGTGCCGCCGCCGGATCCGAATCCGCCTCCCACGCCACCGGGGCTTATGCCGCGTTCGAGAGTTTTGCCACCCGCAACGGGAGAGCCGCCGAGTCCTGCGGGGCCGCCGCAGGAGCAGAACCCCGCGCCGGCGCAGAATTCGCCGCCACAGTAGTGAGGAAAGAATTGCCGCTCGGGAGGTGAACGGCGGTATGTGGCCCGGGCGACAAGGGTGGCAGTTCCGTTCGTCGGCGATATTATGCGCGTGGACTTGAGACGTACACTGTCAGGGAGTTAGTGTGAAGACAGAGCCATGACATCGCTGACCATCGAACTGCCGGAGAACCAAAAAGCCGCACTTGCCGCCAAAGCCGCGGCAAAGGGACTTTCCACCGAGCAATACGCCCGTGAGGTTTTGGAGCATGACCTTGCGCCGGAATGGTTGCGGAAATCCTGGGAGACAGCGCACCAAAGCGGCCTTGACCGGCTTTCTGAAGTCGATATTGACGCTGAAATCGCCGCCGCCCGCCGGGAACGTCGATCCTCCCCGCATCGGGGCGCATGACCCACGTTGTATTCGACACGAACGTCATCGTTTCGGCAGTCGGCCCAACCCGCGTTGATGATGCGTATCATCTCTGGACTGCGGAAGAAGCAGGACTCGATGCGTTCTTGACTATGGATTATCAATTTCAAGATGCCGTGACTCAGCAGCGCCAAGCCATCGCGTCGCCCGTCGAGGTGTTGCGCCCCGTGGAACTCCTGGAGCATCTGCGCATCTAGCTTTTGCCCTGCGACTCTTCGAGAAGCAAATCCATCGTTTCCTGCCGGTAACGAAAATTCGTGCGCTTCAGCTTTTCGAATGCTTCAGCAAGATTGAGAATTCCGTGGTTCGCAGCCCGCGCAAGCAGCCCCATTGTGCCAGTAACGTTGAGGCCCCTTCCAACCGCGACGGTCACACCTCGGCGGTCGTCCATAAGCAGCAAATCGGCCTTAAGCTCTGTGGCGAGGGTGATCGCTTCGGTTTCGCCTGCGCCAAGCTCCGCGATTGCAGCATCGGTCAGAAGCGCACGCGCAAGGCGAATTTCGATCCATTCAGGCAGGGTAGCAATCCAGTTGCGGATCACAGCAGGCGTGTCCTGATCGGCCAGTTCGTCCTTTACCGCGAGGGGCAGAGTCACTCTCTCGAACAGCGCGGGAAGTATTTCGATATGTCCGATCAAGACCAGATAGTTGACAGGCCCGGTGTCAGCGATGACGAGCCGCACTCGTCAAAGTCCTAGTCGTTTGAGGCTGTCAGTCTCGCGGCGGAAGTCATCAACGGTGTATTCCGCCCATACATCGTGCGCTTTCAGAAACCCGTCAAGCTGATAACGGGTGCCGAAACCAAGCATGCGGCGCAAGCCATCTTCGGTGAGAGAACCCCTCTTGTACTCTTCCAGCGCCCAAGCCTCTAGCGCACGACGAGCCAAATCGCCGCTGTCAGCACCAAGCTGGCCTGCTATGTCGTCCGGGATTTGGACCGTCAGATTCATCTTTCCTACTCTTAGTTTAGCCCGGCCAGTGTAGCCTTTTCGCGGTCAAAAGTCAGCGGAGATCGTCATTGAGACACGCCGCCAAGCCTCGACCACACTGCGACCGCTACGGTGGCGCGAAGTGCAAATGTTGGTTAGCGCACCGTGCCTGCGCGTGATGATTGGCGAACGTCAGTGCTACAAGCACATGCCCGCGCAAGGGTTGGAAGCCATTGACACCCCCGCCCGAGAAGAAGTGCTCCAATTTGCCGTTGCAGTGCTTTCATTGAAGTAGTAAACAGAGTATCCACAAACAACGTAGTCTCAGGAGACTTCCGTTTTGCCCTGAGTGGCCATTCTCGTTTTCCGTAACTTACGGACGCGGCGAGAGGCCGCGAAGATCAAGTCCCCCTCTCCGCACCAGATAACTGGCTTTCGCGTCAATGAGATACGGAAGCAATTTTCATTTGTGCCCAAATTGTGCCCAAAGTGGAATTCAGCGGTGATCAAACTGACCTTAGCAGCCGTAACAGCGAAATCGTGCGGACAGACTTTTGAACTTATAATGGGTGGAATTTAGTATCAAGACCAATGTCACACGCTTTTCTCTCGTATGTTCGAGAAGACTACGACCAAATTCAGAAACTCGCGGCGGACCTAGGAAGTGCCGGTGTAGACGTTTGGCTCGACCGTGAGCGCATCTCTCCTGGGGAGAACTGGCGAGATGCGATACGTACGGCGATTGCAAATGGAGCGT
>JAFASD010000215.1 GCA_019244945.1 Acidobacteriaceae bacterium
TTATATTTGTCGAAACGCGTTTGCTCAACGGCTGTGATGAGAAAACCAGCGAGCGTATTCAAATCCGGATCTGCCGCCCAAACTCCTGTGACATCGGGCCTGAGTGCAGTTGGATACCCGAAGCAATGGATATCCCAGCTATACAGCCCAGGGTTGCCAGCTAAGAATGCGGGCATCATGCCAAATGTATGGTGTGATTCACCGCTGAAGCCGTGTATTAGAATAATTGCGCGATCCTGCTTTTGATCGCGTATTGCAAAGGTCGTAGCATCCATCGCTCACTTGCCCTCCGCTTTTCGATTCAGCACGTTTATTAGTTGCTCAAGCTCACCAACGGCGTCCGGCTTAGACGCGAAAGCTGTCTTCTGTAACGCAAGGTTTCTTGCGGTTGTCTCGAATAGCCAGCCTGCTACCTCGATCCCAAGCGCCTGGTTTAACATTTGCTTAGCTACTTTCCAGTCCTCATCAGCTGTTGCCAACTCCAATTTCGTGGCCGTCTGCCAGTACTTCTCGTCGTTATTCTTTGGTGCAGGTGCACAGTCCACCGAATACCTCACCACGGGGAGCAGCGTCTTTAACACGCTTCGATCAGCCTTAGTTCCTCGCACTAAGCGCAGAGTAACTGCATTTACACCGGGATAGGAGTCCCGGATATCTTTGCGGAATCCTTCCTCATAGGTCTCGATTGCTTTTTGAAGCATGGCCTTTGACTCATCGCTTTCCTGATGAGGATTTCCTTCTGGTCCAGGCCGATTCGGAGGTGCCGAGCAGAGCGCGTCGTGCCAGGCCTTGTATATCCGGCCGCGGATCCCATACGTTTCACTCGTCACGCTCTCCAATGGAATTTCGTCGAGAGCGGCAATAGCGCTCCTTCTGAGAATGCTTGCCTTCTCGAAATCTTTTGCTTTCACAGCAGCTTCCGCAAGGCGGTTCAGAGCGAGCGAGTACTGTTCTCGAGCCACGGCGGTCTGCTGCAGTTCTTTTGGCACACGTTCGAACAGCAATGTCATCTGTTCGTATGCCTTCAGTTCCCTATATCCTAAATACACACCGAGTATGGCCGTGTGCACCTGTGATACTTCTTTCGGCAGTTGAATAATATCGTTCTCGATCGCGACCAGCGCATCTAAGTTTCGATTCAGAATGGCGGTTTTGATTTGCTCGCCGAGTTTCCCTGTGTACTGTAGTCTCTGCAAGAAGACATCGGTCTTAGAGTGTTCAATGCTGCCGGCGGGCTTCCAAGCGGTTATTTGCATTATGGGATTGTCGACCGGCAGCTGACCTTCTCGGGCCTGAGTCAAAACCTTGCAAACCGACTGTGCTAACGATTTGCCGGACTCTTCCACTAATGAGCCGTTTTCGGTGACCGTGTAAGTCAGCACGCGAAGGGGTTTGAAATCGAAGGGCAGGGTTTGGACAAATCGGTCGGCGCACACGAGCAGCGTGGCACGTGCGCTCGATCCGTGACGTACGCCGACTTCGTACGTCACGTTTGGATTAGCAAGTGTCAGATCGGCAATGACGTACTCAGCGACGAGTAGGCGCTCGAGCATGGGCTTGTGGATGAAACCACCAGCCAGTTCGAAGTCAGCGCGGATGGTTTCCAATCCGGCTGCTTCTGCACCCTCGCACAAACGCGTGTGCACCAGATCGAAGTCAACGATCGCTTGCCCCAAAGCATCGGCCTTTCGTTTACCAAAGGGCATCGCGATAAAGCACATAGGGCAAAGCTGTTCAGACGGCATGGCTCCGGCCAACGTACCATATTCCGCCTGCTTCAGAAACCGTCGGTAGTGGTCAAGTTGTGTCTGCTGGCGACCATTTCCGGGGTTGGCGACTGCACGTCCGCTTGACTCCGATGAACGTGATTTCAACAAGCCGACTCTGGACCTCAGCGAGCCCTTTCTCGGAAACGCCGGTCCGCGCTCGACCGCTGTTGGATACTATCATCAATGCATCCTTGTTATCTTTCATAGCGGATACTAAACGCCTGACCCGCCGCAGCGACTCATCCTACAACGTGAGAACGCGCTGCGGCTTTGAGGCTTAGCGGCCCAACAGTAGTTAGGGTGTCCCTAGCCCTCGTGATACCGGAACTAACGATCCGATGCGACAACGACATCTATCTTGTTGGGCGGCAAATAACCCTTCATAAGGGGGTGCGTTTTCACGTCATACGGGTCAATCTCGGTGTGCGCGAAAATTCGGGCGCAGGCTAGTCCCTTCTGCAGGTCTAAAACGCTGTCCGATTGTTCCAGGGTCCTTATAGAAATGCCTGATGGAGGTCCCTTCACTCCCGACATAGGGTTACCGCTGTCATTGAAGGTAGCAGGCCAGCGCGCCTTTTGAAGCGCCTGGGTCAACCGCAACGCAAATGTATAGGTGCCCGGAGAGAGATACCAGATTTCTATAGAAGATGAGGGCCGGGGCAGTGGGGAGAGACAGCTAACGATATTCGCTTCTGCAGTATCGGATATTCCTTGGCTGGGGAGCACACGAGCAACGGATACCTCCGGGCTCAGCAAGTTACTCGGGTAACCTGCATTCTTGAATATCTCTGCTATGCGCTCGACTGCCAAAAAACGACTTGATCCAGAGACTCCGCCCCCATCTTCCTCAACCATACCGAGCAACCCGTCGCGGCTAACAACTGCACCGCCTGACGAGCCCGGAGGCGTGCTCAACCCCTGTGCTTGTAGCCAATGAGGATTGGCTGCATTCTGCCCCTCGTAGAACGCTGGCACATAAGATACTAGCCAATCAGCATCCCGGCCAACGTTGGTAACCGGTGTGCCTTTAGTGACCGCCTTCACATCCACCCGCGCTACCTTCATCGGTTGAACATTGGAGGGCTTAGGAACGCTGATGATCGCAAGGTCGTCATCGGCCAACGCAAGTTTCAGTCGAGTTCCTGTTTTACTAGTGGCCGGACTTCCAAAAAACACCACAGTCGGTTTATCGTTCAGCTTCGATGGCACATCGGTGCCCCAAACCACGTGCCAGGGTGTCGCGATGTAGAGCGTCCGCGCATCTTCTCCGATGATTATTCCGAATCCAACCTGTGGTCGATCGTCTGTAGTTGTATCTTCATATTGCGGGATTACGCGAACCACATTGATCTTTATTTGCTCTGCTAAATCCGTAGGAGTTGCTGCCGACTCTTGGAATGTGTGGAAAGGAAAACCAGCCGCAACGCTCACTAGAATAAGACTGCTGCACGCTAACAACAGAGCCGATTGCAGTCTGGACTCCTTCATCAGATCTACCGGGTTGCACCAATCCGAGATTTTTGAGGCTTTCGAGCCCAAGTGCGAAGCTTCCAAAGAGCCGCCATCGCGCCCATAGCTAAAGCCCACACACCTTCCGCTTTATATTTAGCCAACGCCCAGGTGAGCCAAGTAGGTGTTAGGTCGCGCTCGAAGCCGCTCGGTCCAATTTTTACGCTCTTGACACGTCCTTGCAACAGCACATGCAATTCTTCGCCTTTCAGCGTCACCGGGCTAAGAACGGCGGAAACTCCGTTCAACGTCAATGGTTCGCCAGACTCGAGAGAAAATTTCTCGTGCGTATCCAGCAGTTGGATCGAGCCAGATAATATTGCTGATCTAAAACTCGGGACGGAGGCGTTGCTTTCATCCGAAAGACTGAATCCAATCCCCGAAACCCGAGTAGTGGGTAGTATTTCAACGTTGACCGTAGTCGATATCGGTATCGTCAGGTTTGCCGGAACCGCGGTTCCGGAGACGCTCAACCGAACCTCTGCCGCGGACCCTGGAGTCCCACAGCTAACGGGGCTTCCATCAAGACCAGTCAGCCGCGCCGATTCGCCAGCATCTAGATCAGCTGACCCATCGCCGTTGAACACAATGGTAAGCTGATTTTCTAAAGCTTCCACCTGTAGCAGTCCATTACGAGCCATTCGCAATGCGGTCAAAGTGACTGGACCACCTATGCGTAAGCCCCTACTCGCTTGCACACCACAATTTCCACCTAGGGACAGGTTAGTGAATTCGCTTGCCTTCAGAAGATCATCGGGGCTCTTTACAATCACGGAAGTACTAGCATCCAGCCGTTCTGCAGGCGTGAGGGCAATCGATTTGGCTGCGGCAGTAAGTTCAATGTTGACATGAGGACGTCGAACCGTGGCAGCCGTCGTCAGCGCCAAAATGCAAACAGCTGCGATCCCAAGAAGCACCTCATCCGACAGCCAGGATTTCACAAAAGTCTCGACGGGGCTCGGCTGTGAATGTGTGTCGATCATGCTACTGCAATTGAATGTCAAAAAGGCTCGAGTGGCTTGCACGGTCGGGCAGACTCACATATGAGATCTCCAGCGTAAACTGCGTCGCGTGGGCAGGGGGTGCAAACGTGATATCCTTACGTTGCCCTGCGGACACGATTTGTGGCGAGGGGTCACCGAACGAGGGCAGCGGGGCAGAGTTCGTGGGGTACGTGCGCCAACAGACGTTGCTTACATCGCCTCGTGGCCGGACCACGGCCACTATGCTTGTCCCGATGGGCACTGGCCGCGAACTGATGGAACAGGACAGCGGCACATAAGCTTTCCGTTGGCCTTCTTCATCGTGCCAGCCCAAAAATCCTACTTGGGCGGGCTGTATGTGTACGGGATTCATTACAGCGGAGAGTGGCAACTTCAGCCGAGCAGCCCTAGTATCTGCTTCCATTCGATAGTAGAAACCAGACGAGATACCCGTCCCCACAATGTGTAGCACGGCTTTGTTCGTCGGCAACGCTGTTGCTAGTTCAAGCACCACGTCTTTTCCGACGGACCAATTAAGCTTTCCCCAAGTGAGCGACACAAGGTCTATTCCAATTCCCCCTCCAGATACTCGCGGAACATACAATCCCTCGCAACGCTTGTCTTCTTTGCGTAATCGGTAACCCGTGGGCCCAGTCGCGGGACTTAGGTCGCTACAATCCTGACTAGGTGATTGATGAGCCAATACCAAGACCGCCGTCCCGACAATTGCCCCTGTATACCGGCGACAACGACTCTTCGGCAGGCTTTTCGGCCCAGAGTGTGGAAGCACAAGACTAGGTCTAGATTGTACACCCAGGTGTGGCTGAGTGCACTTTCCGTTTCGCCGCGGTGGTAAGTCTTGAGTCTTCCAAAATCGCTTCGATGTAATATGAAACCGCGACGGTCGGCGAAGTAGCGGAATGCAGCCTGCAATGGTAGCAAGGGAACATGATCTAGCGCCTCTGGCAGCGGCGTTGGCGCCGACGGAATGCACCTATCGGCAGGACACGATCATAGATGTGCGGCTACGATAAAGTGAATTTCCACTACCCTGTTGGTCTGCTGCAAATGCGGTCGATGCTGGCCTGGTATGGTGCTTCGAGCAGCAGAATGAACCCGATCAGCCTTAGGAGTAATCGAGCAGTAGCTCGCCGCCCACGGCCGTCTAACGCCAATGCGTCGAGCTGGTCGGCCCAGGGCAGGCAGAGTTGTCACGGGAGCCACTCAGATTTCTTAAACGGACCACGACCACCACGTCTTGCAAGTTCAACCCCGCCGCCCAGGACGGCACGTCACACTAAGCTCAGTTTTCTCCAAACCCGCCGACCACACACAGCGAAAATCGCCCCGCGTGACACTGCACAAGCGAGGATTTAGCTCGACTAGATCTGCGCCTGTTCCGCAACTTCGGGGACCAACTCCGGAAGTGGTCTTGCGGGTTTCAATATGACCACGCCCAGCGGCGGTATCACCAAACTGGCGGAAGCCGGTCTCCCGTGGGATGACGCCGCTTCGGCAGTCACCTGCCCTCCATTTCCCATGTTGCTGCCACCGTAATTTTCCGCGTCGGAATTGAAAATTTCGTGGTGCACTCCCACTTCCGGAAAACCGATTCGATAATTCCGGTGCGGTTGCGGAGTGAAGTTACAGACAAAAACCAGATAATCCTCTCGGCGTTTTGCCCGGCGCACAAACGAAACGATCGAGTTCTCGCTGTCGTGAAAATCGATCCACTCGAAACCCCAGCCTTGGAAATCAATTTCGTAAAGAGCGGGCTCACTGCGATAGAGCTGGTTGAGAGCAGCGTTAA
>JAFASD010000249.1 GCA_019244945.1 Acidobacteriaceae bacterium
TTATGCTGTGAGCAGATTTCGCTCCCACAGGCGCAGTTCGCGAAGGAGAGATGGCCGAGTGGTTGAAGGCGCACGCTTGGAAAGCGTGTATAGGGGAAACTCTATCGAGGGTTCGAATCCCTCTCTCTCCGCCATAATGCCATCAACCAGTGAATACGATGAGCACAAGAAGGGCAGGCCTCGATGCGAATGCCCGATTTCGGTATCAGGATCGCTGCAGCGAGAATTTCGTAGGCACAACACCGGAAATAGGAATGGACCGATGCGCGCGCAATAGCGCAGCAATTTGAGGACGCCGGAAGCTGGACCGGAATCCCTGAACCTCACGTTGCAGCAAACACGCAGAAGAAATACCGCATCCTTCTAGTACTACTGGGTCACAAAAAGAACATTCTGGTGTAGAATTGTTTTGTGGGATCACGCCTGTCAGCGCCAGGCCCGCAAGAGAAGCGCTTCGCGGCATATATAGAGGGCCTGGCGAACGCCGCGGGGCACGAGGACCGCCACGCGCCTTTGAAGGACTATTGCAAGGGTCTGCTGTTGCCCGGGGAACGGAAGAGCATCGAGCCGATGGCGGCGCGACTCCACCCGCACAACGTTCAGGCCACGCGCCAGTCTCTGCATCACTTGGTCGCAAAGGCCCCGTGGAGCGATCAAGCCCTGCTCGATCATGTGTGGCAGCGAGTGTTACCCGCCATGCAGAAGCATGGACCTGTGGCGGCCTGGATCGTGGACGACACCGGGTTTCCGAAGAAGGGTGCCCATTCGGTCGGGGTCACTCGTCAATATTGTGGACAAGTGGGCAAGCAGGAAAATTGCCGCATAGCCGTGAGCCTATCAGTGGCGACATGGGATGCGAGTCTGCCGATTGCCTATCGCCTCTATCTGCCCAAGGATTGGGCCGAGGACGCCGCGCGACGGGAAAAAGCAGAAGTACCCGAAGGGGTGGAGTTCCAAACCAAACCGGAGATCGCACTGGATCAGATCCGCGCAGCGGTGGCGGCCAACCTAGAACGTGGCGTTGTTCTGGCCGATGCGGCTTACGGTATGAACACCGATTTTCGCGACGGAGTCACCACACTCGACCTGCAATATGTGGTGGGCGTGCAAAGTTCGATGACGGTCTGGGAACCCGGCCAGCAGCCTTTGCCGGCCAAGTCACGAGGAAAGACAGGGCGGCCTCCACGACTGTTACAGAGGACCACGGACCATCAGCCTGTCTCGGTGAAGCAGTTGGCGATGAACCTGCCCTCCAGCGCGTTCAAAGAGATCAGTTGGCGTGAGGGTACGGATCGGAAGTTGCGATCCCGCTTTGCGGCCGTTCGGGTCCGTCCAGCGCATCGTGATTACGAGAAAGCCGAACCTCGCGCCGAGGAATGGTTACTGATCGAATGGCCGCGAAGCGAACCGGAACCTACGAAGTATTGGATGTCGACGCTGCCTCCGAATACCCCGCTTAAAGCTCTGGTCAAGATGGGCAAACACCGCTGGATCATCGAGCGGGATTATCAGGAATTGAAACAAGAGTTGGGGCTGGGACACTTCGAAGGCCGCAACTGGCGCGGATTCCACCATCACGCCACGTTGTGCATCGCGGCTTATGGGTTCCTGGTGGCCGAACGGAGCCGTTTTTCCCCCTCTGCCCGCGCCGGTCATCTTGGATTCATTGCCCCCGGACCGGCGCCGGACTTCCGCCCGCGGGGATCACCGCGTTCGCCCCGAGCGGCATAATCCGAATTCGATCGCGACGTTAAGAATGATCCTTGCCCGACAGCTACTGGCCCGACTCCCTCAATGTCCTTTTTGTGGATCGCGCTCGGGATGATCCTCTGCGTCAATATCCGCTTCTGCTACGCAGGATGCAGGTCGCGAATGATTCGGGGCTGTGCGCCAGGCATCATCCACTAACTTCACCCTGCTGAGCCTCTCGAGCGCAACACAACGCCAGTTTGCGGGCGAGCCCACCGGCTGGAGTCCGCTCCGGCTTTCACCGCCGTATTGATAGCACAGCACTCGAATTTGCCCCTCCCGATTCCGACCCAGCCTGTGCGGGCAAAACAGTCGAGGCAGCCCCTGGTACATGGCTTCGATCGGCTGCTTGTTCGCCACGGCAGTCCAGACCAGCCCATAGATCTCCTCCACTGTCTGGATCTGCGCCCGGACGACTCGCATCACCACTCACTGCACCATGGTTATTCGGCTATCTTCAACACCCGCAATCTTTTATGACCCAGTAGTACTAGCGGGCTGCTGAAAAAGTCCTTGGAGCACTTAGAATCGCACTTACTAACCTCTGCAAGTCGCTGATTCTACGTTCAGCCGGCCCAAATTGGGTTGCGATTTTGGCCCCGAAAAACCCTTTTTCAGCAACCTGCTAGAGCTTCTTGAGTGGAGCGGCGCCAAAATTGGCATTGAATCGCTCGCAATAAATTGAGACGGTCTGATACTTCTCGAGATCCGTCCCCGCCGGTATGTCGTAGTTCTGATCGCCTTCGTTTCCCTTTAACGAACCGAGCTCAAGCTTGTCGGTGCTGTTCTTGAGGAAGTTCGCGTCGTCGTCGGCATCCTTAGCCGCGATCAGCACGACATGCACGTCCGGTCCGTTGGACGTCTTGAAGTTCGTGAGGCGAAGTACCATGCGTCCATCGGCCTCCTGATAAATGGTAGCCCGGCCCGATGTCTTGTGGACTTTTCCATGAAACGTGCCGGCCTCTACAGCTTGTGCCTTTTCCTGCGCGCCCGCGTAGTTTGAACCCATGAAGGGTAGAAGCACCGCGAGCGCGATTCCAGTCTTAGTTCTTCCGAGCATCTTCGTTCTCCTTATTCGTAGTCTTGAAGAGCCCACTCGGGCGCTCCACACTGACGTTCACGTTTATG
>JAFASD010000362.1 GCA_019244945.1 Acidobacteriaceae bacterium
CCGAACAAGCAAATGGCCGCAATGGCGCTTAGTAAAGTTATGCGTAGAAGAGCTTTCAATTTGTTTCCTCCAACGTGGAGTGTAGCAATCTTTAAAGCTGCTGAATCACTCGTAGCGGAGTGCTGCGACCGGATCTATTCGGGAAGCCCATCGCGCAGGAATGAATCCAGCCACAACTGTCACAACCGTCAACACCAGCACTGCAAGGGCAATCACCAGCGGGTCGAGCGAGCTCAGTCCAAACAGTTGGCTCGAGATCCACCGCTTTGAGATCCAAATCGAGGGCAGCCCGAAAGCTACCCCGAGGCCAACCAGCAGAACCGTTTCTTTTAGGATGTTGCTCAAGATATCCCGAGGCAGTGCGCCGATTGCAACGCGTATGCCGATTTCGTTGGTCTTGCTGGCGACGTTGTACGCCATCACACCATAGAGCCCGATTGCGGCGAGCGTAAGAGCTAACACGCCAAAAAAGCTTGAAAGCTGGCTGATTAATCGTTGCGTGGTCAGCGACTCGCCCATGAGTTCATTCATCGTGCGAACTTCGATAGGCGGGACTGCGGGGGCCGCTGCCTTCACTGCAGCCCGAATGGCGGCGACGACCTCCGATCTATTCCCCGTGTAACGCACCTGGAAAGTACAGAACGAAGGCTCATCGCCTTCCGCGTTAAAGAAAGGCATCCAAAACTCGCCTACCGTGGGCTCACGAACGCTGTTGTGTTTTGAGTCCGCCACTACACCGATCACAACGAATTGCTGGGGGTGATCATGGCCAAACCAGATCCTTCTTCCAATCGGATTTGCGTTTGGGAAGTACTTATTGGCCAGCGCTTGGTTGATGACACCAACCAGCTGGCTACTGTGTTCATCCTCGTTATTAAATTCGCGACCCATTAGCAGCGGCTGGCCGATATCCGCGAAATGGTTTGCCGGAACAAGATCCTTTCGAACGCTGTGCTCAGAGTCGGTGTGGGGCTTCGAACCGTCCACCGAGATCTGGTCGCCCGTATCGTTCCCAACGAACAGGCCCATGAAGGCGAGCGTCGCACCTTTCACTTGGGGAATCTCTCGAAGTCGTTCGAGCAATTCCTTATGCACACGATGTACGGCAGGTCCTTTGTAACCGCTGGACTCGAGAAAACCGACATTAAACTCCAGAATATGGTCGTGATCAAATCCCGGGTTCACCTTTGTTAGCTTCTGAAAGCTGTGCAGAAACAGCCCGGCAACAATTAATACGGAGAGAGACAGCGCAATTTGGCCCGCGACCAGGATTCTGCCTGCGGGCATGCGGCCGTGATTGAGTTCGCGACTTACCGTACCTTTCGCTGAGCCTTTCAGAGCGGCGTTCAAATCCAGCCGCGTCGCCCGGAACCCGGGCGCCAGACCGAATAGCAGGCCTGTGAGCAGCGAGATTCCGAGCGTGAATGCAAGGACTCCGGGGTCCGGATGGAGGTCGAGAAACACACGGTGCGACTCTGTAGAGACCATCCTGACCAGAAGCGATGCGCCCCACCGGGCGAGGACAAGCCCGAGTGCACCGCCGAGCATGGCAAGGAGCATGCTTTCGATCAGCAATTGTTGCAGCAATCGGCGCCGCTCGGCTCCCAATGCCAGGCGCACTGCGATCTCCCGTTGTCGCCGAGCGCCGCGCGCAGCAAGAAGATTGGCGACGTTAGCGCATGCGATAAGCAGAACCAAACCGACCACCGCCATCAAAATCGTGAGCGGGTCGCGGACGGAGTCGCCTAGATTGGTCGCTCCACGGCTGCCGTCCGTCAGCTTAATTGAAAAGTTGAGGTATTCCCGACGGCGGTCGACGGACATTTCCGTCACCTCGGCCTGACGTATCTGCCGCAAAGTTAGATGGATGCCGGACTGGGCCTGGCTCAGGGTGACTCCGGGCTTCAATCGGGCGATCAGTTGCAGCCAGAAAATCTTCTGCAGGGGATCTAAGGGCTTTTCCAGGAAGTCTGTCCATGCTGGAAAGACTTCATTTTGCATGCTTAGCGGAACCCATATATCGCTGGAAACGCCAACAGTTTCACCCGAGAATCCGGCCTGCGCGACGCCGATGATGTCGAATGTGGTGCGACGGATGCGAATCTTGCGGCCGATAACCGACGGATCGAGCGCAAACCGATTTCTCCAGTAGTTGTGGCTTATAACCGCAACGGGGTTCGCGTGCGGCGCCTTGTCGACATCAGCGGTGAAGGTGCGGCCGCGGTAGGCGCGAATGCCCAAAACGCTGAAATAATCGCCACTGACCATGCTGACGTCCGCCTGCTCGCTCTCCTCAGTTGGCGCGGCGCCCTGGACTACAATTTGCGAGCGTCGGACGCTGCTGTCTACCGCGCACAGACCGGAAAAGACCTGGTTGTGATCTCGGAGCGCCTCGAACTCCGAATAGGCGTACATATACCGTGGCCCGGACCCGTCTCCCACGCCGATACCATGCGCCTCAGGATTCGAAAGAATCACCAGGCGCTCGGGATCCCGTGCCGGCAGCGTACGCAAAAGCGCTGCGTTGATGACCGTGAACATCGCAGTGTTCGCCCCGATTCCGAGGGCCAGTGTCGAAACCGCGACCGCAGTAAACCCCGGGGTCTTCGCAAGTCCACGAAGGCCAATACGCAAATCTTGCCCAAGTCGTTCGAGTGAGGTCCACGTCCACATTTCCCGAGTAGCCTCCTTAATTAAACTCCTGTTCCCAAGCCGCCGACGCGCGGCCAACCGGGCTTCAACCGGACTCTCTCCCGCGTCGAGGTTGTCCTTCGCCAGCATTTCAAGGTGATAATTCAACTCGTCTTCAATATCTTCGTCGCGCGGCTTTCTGCGCTTGAACCACCGCAACAAGGCAACCTCCCGTTTACGCCGGCCGCATGACGCGAGCGATGGCGCTAGTGAGCCGATCCCATTTCGATTGCTCGATCAGAAGCTGTTTCCGACCCAACTTTGTCAGACGATAAGATTTCGCTCGGCGACCTGTATCCGAGTCCTCCCATTTCGAAATCAGCCACCCTTTCTTCTCCAGCCGATGCAGCGCCGGGTAAAGCGAGCTGTGATCCACCTGCAGAGCGTCATCAGACATCTTTTCGATCACCTTTGCAATCTGGTACCCATTCGTGGGGCCGAACAGCAAAGTGCGAAGAATCATCATTTCGAGCGTTCCCTGCAAGAGCTCGAGGCGGTCCAATTGTTCCTTTGACATAATCCGCCTAAGAGTATATCGCAACTATGGTAGGCGGTCCGACAGGTCACATGAAATACCATAACCGTTTCGTGCGCTGATGGGACACAGAAATCTCAAGATTGGGACACTTGTCGCGTGCGCGATTCAGCCGTGGGCTACAAGGCGCTTGTGTCCAAAAGAACGATGGCGCTGCAAGCAGCGCCATCGCGGTGAGTCTGAAATTTTGCGAAGAGAGGGCCGTAAGCGGCCCGCGAATTAGTCGCCCATTGCGCCCACTTCTTCGGGTTTTTCGGCGGCGTTATTCTTCGGCGTTGAACCGAGTAGACCATCGAGCGGAACGAAGCCTTCCGGCCTCTTTTCGCCCAGGACGTGTTCGCGGTACATGCGCATCATGCGTTCGTTTTCCAGCTTTTTCTTCAGGGCCTCGTCGCGGGCGCGCATCTTCTCCTCACGCGCGTTCTTGGCGATGCCTTTCAATTCCAGATCGTGCTGGCGATCCGCTTTCACGTGCTCCTCGACCAGCACCAAGTTGTGTTCTTTACTGGCCAACGGGACGCTCTTATTCCCCGCGAAAATCTCGTGGCGGCCTTTCTCTTCGTACCACTTGGTCAGGGTCGCGGTCATGTGCATCTTTTCAATGATGTTCCGCCAACCCACGCCTGTGTTGTACGCGCAAAAGGAGATCTCGCCTTCTTGGGTCGCGTAGGGAATGATGCACTGTTCGGTGCGGCGGAAATCATAATTGA
>JAFASD010000392.1 GCA_019244945.1 Acidobacteriaceae bacterium
CCTCAACATCCTCACTCGTGGTCAGGAGCAAACCGCTGGGAGAACGAAGAGATCCAAAGCCATGAGTTGTATGATGCCGGCCATCTTTTCGAATCGGCGGTAGCTCATTACCAGGCCACCGATAAGCGCACTCTGCTCGATATCGCATTACGCGAGGCAAATTTACTTTGCGATACCTTCGGCCCGGGCAAGCGAGCCATCTGGCCGGGCCATCAGATTGTCGAGATGGGCCTCGTAAAGCTTTATCGGGTCACCGGGGACGAGCGGTATCTAAACCTGGCCAAGTTCATTCTGGACGTTCGCGGGGGTAAGAACGGTTCCGAGTACAACCAGTCATATGAACCCGTTGTCGACCAAACTGAAGCGGTGGGTCACGCCGTGCGTGCGACATATATGTACTCGGGAATGGCAGATGTTGCAGCGATGACCGGGGACACGCGTTACGTGCACGCGATTGATGCCATTTGGGAAAACGTGGCGGGCAAGAAGCTTTACATCACCGGCGGGATCGGCGCCACTGGAGCGGGCGAAGCCTTTGGCGCCAATTATGAGCTGCCGAATCTCACTGCTTATAACGAAACCTGCGCCTCGGTAGGGAATGATTTCTGGAACGAGCGGCTCTTCCTCTTGCACGGAGACGCTAAGTATGTGGACGTACTGGAAAGGACTTTATACAACGGGCTGATTTCCGGCGTCTCGCTCGACGGGAAGTTGTTCTTTTATCAGAATCCGCTCGAGTCGAACGGGCGGCAAGAACGCAGCCCGTGGTTCGGCGTCGCGTGCTGTCCGGGAAACATCACGCGCTTCATGGCATCGGTTCCGGGCTATCTTTACGCGACACGCGAGAACACGGTGTATGTGAACCTCTTCGCAGGCAGCACGGCTGAAATTGAACTCGGAAAAGGCAAAATCAAGATGACTCAGGAGACGCGATATCCCTGGGATGGCCGGGTAAAGATCACAGTCGACCCGGGTCAGCCTGACAGGTTCGCCGTCAAAGTTCGGATTCCAGGATGGACGCGTGGCGAGGTAGTGCCAAGTAATCTGTATCGGTTTGCGGATACCGTAAAGGAACCCGTCACGCTCGCTGTGAACGGGCGTGAGGCTCCGATCCAGCTCGAGAAGGGTTACGTCACCTTGAACCGGGAATGGAAAGGCGGCGACACTATCGAATTAAATCTTCCGATGCCGGTTCGGCGAATTGTTGCAAGCCCCGAAGTAGCGACCGATAAAGGACGCGTTGCGATCCAGCGTGGACCACTGGTATATACCGCGGAGTGGCCCGACAATGCGAACCATAAGGTCCGAGATCTTCTGCTTCCGGATACCGAGAAGTTCGCGGCGACTTTCCGAGCCGACCTACTCAGTGGGGTTGAGGTAGTGCAGAGCAAGGCGATTGCCCTGGCATATGATTCGCAAGGTAAAGTCGTCCGCACACCGCAGGAATTCACAGCAATTCCGTACTACGCCTGGGCGAACCGCGGTCGCGGGGAAATGGAGGTGTGGATTGCGCAGGACGAGAGCGCTGCTAAACCTACGCCTTTCCCCACTCTGGCGATGAAGAGTTCTGTCAGCGCGTCCCGTGGGGGGCATGCCGTTACTGGTGAGGGCCGGGTGAAATGGCCCGAGGCAGTCAATGATGGCGAGGAACCAAGCGCGTCAAGCGATCCGACATCGTATTTTGATTGGTGGCCGGAGAAAGGGCAAACGGAATGGATGGAGTATACATTTCCAGCACGCTCGACCCTTTCGCGCGTCCAAGTGTACTGGTTCGACGATACGGGCCGTGGTGAGGTGCGGGTGCCCGCTTCCTGGCGCGTGCTGTACAAGGATGGCGATCAATGGAAGCCGGTCAACAACCAGCAGGATTACGCGCTTGCGAAGGACCGGTACAACGAGGTGCGCTTCAGTCCGGTTACTACGACGAACTTACGGCTCGAAGTCACGATGCAACCGAATTGGTCAGCCGGGATTCAGAAGTGGAAGGTAGATTGAGGGTGCCCGATTACTTCGCATGGGGAGATGGTCTCAGGTTCGGATCGGAAGAAAGGCATGTACCCTAATCAATAAGAGATGCCATCTTTGGCTTCCACGCGAACTCGCAAAAGGAAACGCGGCGCGTCAGACCGAGGGCACAGCCTCCGCCTGGCTTTTCAGGAACTGCGAGAAATGATTGTGTATGGGAAACTCTTGCCCGGAACATGGCTGATCGAGGCAGAGCTCGCCGAGCGCCTTGGTTTCAGCCGGACACCAATTCGCGGCGCGCTTCACTGGCTGCAACGTGAACGATACGTGCTTGCATCGGGCAATGGTAGCAAGATCCGCATGATTGTGGCGCCGCTGACTAAAGAAGATGCGCGCGAGCTCTATTCCATAATTGGTCACCTCGAGGGATTGGGAGCGCGGTCAACGGCGCAATTGCCCCTCACGGCTCGCACCGATGTTCTCAGTCGAATCCAGGAATATAACGCCGGGCTCGCAGAGCTGGGGCAAAAACACCGTTCTGAAGCGAACCGGATTTTCGAGCTTGACATGAATTTCCATCGCACGATCGTCGAGGCCAGCGCCGGCCCGCGGCTGTTGGAGCTCCACAAAACCATCCAGCCACAAGCAGAGCGCTACTGGCGGCTATACGCGAGCGCAATCTTGGATGAGCTGGACAAGTCTGTCGCCGAACATCAACGAATCATCAAGGCAATTTCTGAAGGGGACGCAGACTCCGCTGAAGCCGGCATACAAATCAACTGGGCCCATGGAGTGGAGCGGCTCTCACGAGTTATCGACAACATCGGAGAGCGCGGCAGTTGGAAAAGCTAGAGAACCTGAGTGTTTTGTCCCGCAATCCGCGACATGTCTGGACGCTTTTTATGCCAATCGGTCTGGCGCTGGAAGAGGCGAGCTGCTGCCATGACGCCGTGATCGTTGCCTGCCCTGCCCACGAATTGAATCGCAATTGGCAGCCCCTTGCTGCAAAAGCCGCAAGGAACCGCTATGGCCGGCAGCCCGCATAAGCTAGAGACACCGTCCGGCGCACGAGTCTCGATTGCTTCTGGCTGTTCACTTTGAGACTGCGGCAACTTTGAAGGTTGCTGCACAAGCGGTTGCGCGACATCCGGCTGGCCGGCCGTAGTCAAAACATCGAAAGAATCGAAGAGGTTATCGATTTCTCGCTGCAGAATCGTACGCACTCGCTGAATCAGCAGATAATCGGACGCGGAAAACGCGCGGCTTGCATATCCATTGATCTGTCCTAAGGGGTCCGTAAGCTTCGCACATTCCCCTGAATCAATGAGTTTTTGGAAAGCGGAGGCTGCCTCAATCAGAATCGTCAACTCTGCTGCTTGTTCGAAAGGACCGTCGGGCACTTGCGCGTCTGACACTCGCGTGCCCGCCCGCTCCAGCACGCGCACGCCTTCATCAGCAGCCTTCTGCACTTCCGGATCGATTTTGTTCCAGACGTTTGTTAACCGGCCCACTCGAAGTGGCATGCGTGGCTCCAATTCAGGGGCTGGATAGCGAAACTGAGCTTCGGCTGAGGGCAGCGAATCATGATCCTTCGGGTCATGGCCTGCGATGACGGACAGGATTAAGCCGCAATCATCGGCGGTACGTGCCATAGGCCCGAGCTTATCCATCGACCAAGCAATGGCCATCGCGCCATAACGGCTCACGCGCCCGAAGCTGGGCCGCATGCCGGTGATTCCGCACCACGATGCCGGGCAAATAATTGAGCCGCGCGTATCGGATCCAAGAGCCCAGGGAGCCAAAGCGGCGGCCACAACGGACCCGGAACCGCTCGAAGACCCGCAGGTCCAGCAGTCCGTGTTCCATGGATTCTTGCAGGGGCCCGTCAAGGATGCATAGCCATTTGAATAGCCCAATCCGCCTGCAAGCTCAATCATGGCGGCTTTTCCAATCAGCACGGCGCCGGCCTGATTTAGCTTTTCGACAATGGTCGCGTTGTATTCAAACTTCTGATCGGCGTATGGCCGCGCGCCCCAGGTCGTTCGATAACCTTTCACTGCTACAAGATCTTTCAGTGCGTATGGAATTCCATGGAGTGGCCCGCGATGGTGCCCCGCAAGAATTTCACGATCCGCAACGCGGGCCTGCTCAAGCGCGAGTTCCTCGGTGATGGTTACGTAAGCGTTCAACTTGCTGCCGATTCGTCGGCTGCGATCAAGATAGCTTCTCGCCAGCTCTGTCGCTGAAAACGAATGCTTTCGCAGATGGGCCTGCAGCTCGCGTATCGGAAGATACAGAATGTCTTCATCGAGCATGGAGGTTATTTGTGTTCTGTGCTGGAAGGATTTTCGATGCGAAGCTTGAGCGTGGTCGCGGGCGTATCGCCGTTATCCAAAGGAAAATCGCGGATGGCCGTAAGCATGCGTTGATTGTCCACGAGCACACGGCGAATGCGATTGCGTTGATCTTCCGAGAGGCGATCACCATAGCAGCGGAGCGTCTCTTTAAATCGAGCTTCCACTTCTTGCATTTGCACGGAAGTGAGGCCTGATTCGTCCAGAGTCGAAGCGGAAACCGATGTGCTGGCAGAGGGCGGTTGAGCGATTGCCGTAAGCGCCGCGACGGCCGCCCCCTTAGCTAATTGGCGGCGTGAGAACGCATGCTTGTGCAAATTCATTTTTAGTTCCTTCATGCGAAAACCAATACAATAGACGAGAAAAATGAAGCTGACCGCTGTGGCGAAACACGCCGGTGTGTCCATCGCCACCGTTTCGCGCGTGCTGAACAACTCGGGCGTTGTCAAACCAAATACCCGCGCGCGAGTCCTCAAAGCCGTCGAGGAACTCAAGTATCATCCGAATCTTCACGCGAGAACGCTTGCAGGAGGCAAGAGCAAAAGCATCGGTGTAATCGTTTCGAATCTCGAGAATCCGTTCTTTTTTGATGTCTACCATGCTGTCGAGACGCGGGCACGTGGGCGCGGGTATGAAGTTTTCGTCGCTAATACAAATTACCGCTCCGAGCAGCTGGTTTCGAGTATCCACCTGATGATTGGTCGTCGTGTCGCGGGCTTGGCCGTGATTGTTTCGGAAATGGATTCGGCGTTAACCGATGAACTCGCTGCAGGCTCTATTCCGGTTGTCTTTTACGACGTTGGTACTCCCAAGGGCAATATCACAAACATTCGCGTGAACTACCGGCTTGGGATTGCGAAGTTAGTCGAGTACCTCCATAGCATGGGACATGAAAAATTCGGTTTTGTCGGGCATCACTCCGCGCTGGCGCCCCTCAATGAGAGATACAAATCGGTGCTCGAGACCGTTTCCACATACGGGAGGCGCGTAGAGGTCCGTGCGAGAGCAGATGACGATAGCCTCGAAGGCGGAAGGCAAGCGGCCCGAATGCTTCTCAGCACGCCCTACCGGCCGAGCGCAATCATCTGCGTGAACGACATCATGGCCGCCGGTGTGCTTAGAGAGCTTCGCGCCCGGGGCTTACGCGTTCCCGAGGATATCTCCGTAAGCGGCTTCGATAACATCAAGCTCGCCGAGTTTTGCTCGCCAAGTCTCACGACTCTCCACATTCCTCGCGATCAGATCGGGCATACAGTCTGCGAGTGCCTCATACCCGAAATACACCTTGCCGACGACCTCGCCCGGGAAATCGTGGTGGATCCCGAGCTGATCGTCCGGGAATCGACTGGTCCGGTGACGGCTCCTCAGAAATCTGTTCGGAAACGTTGAATCGCGACGAGATCAGAACCGTACTGTGGTTGTGGTTCCCTCAAAGATGACCTGCTTTTTGTTTGGGCCCATGATGAATTGAATCGGTCTAGGGGCTGACGTGAGCATGCGGGAACCCTCGGCCAGTTCCAGTGTCGCAACGCGCTGTTTATCATTCCACGTGACTATCGTGCCCACCCACTCGCCGGCTCGATACCGGAATGAGACGCCATCATCTTCGTACGAGACAAACCGGCAATCGGCGCCCGGATAGATGTGAATTGAGAGCGGTTCGTCCACTTTCTGGCAGGAGTATTGTTTTACGGGGCCCATTGGAATGATGGAGCCTGCGCGCACATACAATGGCGTTGTTTCGAGGTCGACGGGGCGGCTGATCTCGCGTCCTCCCTGAACAACTTCGCCCGTCCAGTAGTCCGTCCAGGAGCCGCGTGGAAGATA
>JAFASD010000521.1 GCA_019244945.1 Acidobacteriaceae bacterium
AAGGACTTTGTCTACCTCGTCTGCCGCGGCGCTCAACACGATAATGGGAGTGCTGAACCGGTTTGCGCGAAGCTGTTTGCAAACCTCAATGCCGTTGATGCCGGGCAGCCGGAGGTCCACGAGTACAAGGCTCGGCTTGATAGAAAAAGCTTTCTCAATGCCCGATTGCCCGTCGACCGCCTGGATGGGAACGAAACGTTCACGCTCAAGCAGGATACTGACGCTCTCCCGGAGTTCCGGGTCATCATCAACGATCAAAATTTTTTGCATCGCAACGCGCTCGTTACTTCGATGTTTATTGTCCCGTGCCGCGCTATACAGGACACGCCCTGTATACCTTAGTTTTACAAAGATTTTACATTCCGGCGCTCCCGAAGATCACATTGTTAACCTAGTGAACACCCCCCAACACACAACGGGATGTCTTTCGCTGAACAACTGAAGTCTCAGCTCAACATCGTTGAAGTGATCGGGCAATACCTGCCGCTGAAAAGCTCGGGGGCGGGCCGCTATCTCGGACTTTGCCCTTTTCATCCTGACAAAAGACCTTCGCTGAACGTGCATGGCATCAATCAGTTTTATTACTGCTTCAGTTGCAACGCCGGAGGGGACGTTTTTAAATTCGTCATGGAGAGGGAAGGCCTAACGTTTCCGGAAGCGCTCAAAACTCTCGCCGAGCGTTTTGGTATTCCGATGCCGGAATTCCAGCGCTCCGACGATCCAGAGACGCAGCGCAGGGGCGCGCTTCTCGAAATGCACGAGATCGCGGCGGAAATTTTTCAAAACAATCTGCGGGGACCTGCGGGCGCCGATGCACGGAGTTATCTCGAATCGCGGGGCGTCTCCCGCGCCGCAATGGACGAGTTCCGCTTGGGACTTTCCGATTCTGGCGGCCAGCAACTGCTGCACCGGCTTCAGAAATTCGGCCCGGAATTGCTCGAACAATCGGGGCTAGTGCTCAGGCGTCAGGAGGGTAGTGGATTTTACGACCGGTTCCGCGCGCGCCTGATGTTCCCCATCCATAACGAATCGGGCAAAGTTGTCGCGTTCGGAGGGAGAGCACTGCGTCCGAATGATGAACCGAAATATCTGAATTCGCCTGAGACTAAAATTTACCGGAAATCCGCCATTCTTTACAATCTGCATCGCGCCAAAATAGCCGCCCGGAAGCTGGGACGCATGATTCTGGTGGAAGGCTACCTGGATGTGATCGGCGTTTATTCGGCGGGTATTCAAGAAGTGGTGGCAAGCAGCGGAACGTCACTTGGAATCGATCAAGTGAGAACGATCAAGCGCCAGATCTCACAACAGAGCGGCGCCGGGCAAGTCGTTCTGAACTTCGACACGGATGCAGCGGGCGGGCGCTCGACTGAGAAATATATTTCGTTATTGTTGGCCGAAGGTCTGCGCGTAAAAGTGGTGGAACTTCCAGGCGGTCTGGATCCCGATGAATACATCCAGCAGAATGGATCTGAGGCCTATCAAAAGCAAGTAGATGAGGCGATTTCTTACTTCCATTGGCTGGCCGGACGGGCTCGCGAGAAATTTGACATGCAAACGGCGGAGGGTCGTGTAGACGCGTTCAAATTTCTTTCTCCCGTTATCCAACAAGTGAGTGATCGGTTAGAGCGGGAAGCCATTGCGAACGAACTGGCCGAATATCTCAAAGTGGATCGGCAAGTGATACGCGATACCTTTCGCCGGTTGACGGGACCGGAAACTCGGCAGAAGGCGCAGGATAGTCTGTCCGGAATTCCACCGAACGAGAAATTGTTAGTGGCCTGCCTCTTACTGAGCGTGGAGGCTCGCGAAACCATCAACCATTTCCTGGCGCGCGCGGATTTTCTACACCTTCTGGAGCTGCGGCCCATTTTTGAAGCTGTCTGGAGCATGGAGAAAGAAGACGTTCCATTTTCGGTGGATGCGCTTGCCGGCCGTTTGGAACCTCGCATGCAACGGATATTGGCCGAATTGAGCTTTTCAGATTTTGTTGTTCAGGAAGAAGACGCTACGCAACAGGCCCTGCATTGTCTGGAAGCGCTGGAAGCGAAGTCCGCGCGCGCGGTGTGCGACGGCCTCCGGCAGCAGATCAGAGATCTAGAGAAGCAGGGGAACCTCGAGGAGGCGTTGCGGTTGGCGGATGAGTTAAATCGGATGCGGCGGGCGTCCTCAGAGGCGTGAAACCTTGTTGTACTATGAGGAGTCGAGGAACGCAGGGGTGCTTCCAACGGGTTTGGAGCGTTACGTCCGAAGCAATTTTTCCGCCGGTCGATCACTAGCAGATTGATGAAGGCCGTTGATGCAAAACAGTAACGACAAGGGCTTCGCTCTCTACGATGAGGGGAACGGAGTCATGCGAGAAAATCTTGCCGAGAGCACAGATTTTAACGACTTTTTTCTCGATCTCGAAAGCGCGCCGGTCGAGTTCGTCGAAGAGCCGAAAGATTTCGACAAGAAAGAGCAGGAGATTGAGGATCTCTCCGAGGTCGATCTTTCAGCGGGAGCGCTCGACAAGAGCAATGACTCGGTGCGCGTCTATCTGCGCGAAATGGGAATGGTGCCGCTGCTCACGCGGGAGGGCGAGATCGAGTTGGCGAAGAGAATTGAGCGCGGCGAAACGGCGGTCCGGAAAGCACTCTCGCGCTCGCGACTGGTGATTCAGCTCTTGCTCGACACGAAGCATAGCGTGGACCGCGGCATGGTTTCGGTGCTCGATGTGTTGCAGACGCCGGATGCTCAAGTGTGTTTTGACGAGGAGGATACTGCTCGCGCGGTAAAGCAACAATTCCTCGAATCTATCCAGGACATCGAGAAATTGCATAGGAAGGCGCTTCAGGTACAACAGAAGCTGATTAGCACGTCGCGGAATATGAAACCGAAGCAGCATCGCAAGCTTCGTTTCGAATATGCGCGCCTGATGATTTGCATCTCGCGCCGCATCCGCGCTATGGCGTTCACCGTGCGGTACCAACGATCGCTGAGTGGCGCTCTCAAAAAGATTGTAGAGCAGGTGAAGCCTCTCGAGCAGGAGATTGCCCGGCTGCAGCGGAAACTCGAGCAGCCGGCGGTGGCCAATCACGGGTCCGCTCCCTCCATCCGGAAAGAATTAAGAAGCCTTTCAGCGCAGCTCCAATTGCTCGAAGACAAGTGCGGGACAAACGCGACCGATCTGCGGAGAACCTTGCAAATCGTCGAGCGTGGCGAGATCGAGATGGAATGCGCCAAGAAACGATTGATTGAAGCCAATCTTCGTCTGGTGGTCTCCGTGGCAAAGCGGTATACGAATCGCGGCATGCAATTTCTGGATTTGATTCAGGAAGGCAACATTGGATTGATGCGGGCCGTGGACAAATTCGACTATAAGCGCGGTTATAAATTCTCGACTTACGCTACCTGGTGGGTGAGGCAAGCAGTGACGCGCGCGATTGCAGATCAAGCGCGAACTATTCGCATTCCCGTCCACATGATCGAGACCATCAATAAATTGGTGCGTTTGCAAAGGGTCATGCAGCAGGAGCTTGGCCGAGAACCTACCACGGAGGAGTTGGGCGTTCGAATGGATCTTTCGCCTAGCAAAGTCCGGCGCGTGCTTCGCATCGCTCAAGAGCCGATCTCGCTGCAGACGCCGGTTGGGGAAGAAGAGGAATCCAATCTTGGCGATTTTCTGGTGGACAGCCGCATGATTTCTCCCTCGGAAGCTGTCATCAACCTCAATTTGCGGGAGCAGACTGCGGAAGTTTTGAAAACGCTCAGCCCGCGCGAAGAAAAGATTGTGAAGATGCGTTTTGGATTGCAGGATGGCAGCGAACATACGCTCGAAGAAGTGGGCCAGAATTTCGCCGTGACACGCGAGCGCATTCGTCAGATTGAAGCTAAAGCGCTGCGCAAACTGCGGCACCCGAGCAGAAGTCATCGGCTTCGCACTTTTCTCGAGAACGGCGCACCTTCTTAGCGTTTCACTGCGCAAATTCGTAGCCCTACTTGTTCCCTCGCAGCCAGGCGCGCCTTGAACCGCCTAACTTTGCGGTATCTTGGAGCTTTCGCTCATGGCTGAAACGCAAGTAGCGCTTCCGACACTTGTTCACCCGGTGACGCCGCCGAGAAAGGTTCCGAAGCCGAAGAACGGCCGGGAACGAAAGGCGCGCCTGGACCGGATTCTCGGAGAACTGGACAAATTATTCCCGGCCGCCACTTGCGCGCTGCGTCATGAGAACGCATGGCAATTGTTGGTGGCCACGATTCTTTCAGCCCAGTGCACCGATGAACGAGTCAACAAAGTGACCCCGGAGCTTTTCCGGAAGTATCCCACGTTAGAGGATTTCGCAAACGCTCCACAGGAAGAATTGGCTGGAGAGATTCGGTCGACGGGTTTTTTCAACAATAAAGCGAAATCGTTGATTGGCGCTGCGAGGAAGATTCTTGCCGACTACAAAGGCCAGGTGCCTCGGACCATGGACGAGTTGCTTTCTGTTCCAGGCGCCGCGCGTAAGACCGCGAACGTGGTTCTTGGAACAGCTTACGGGATTGCATCGGGCGTGGTGGTCGACACGCATGTGCAGCGGATCGCGCAAAGGCTGGATCTGACGAAGAACACGGATCCGGTGAAAATCGAGGAGGATTTGATGAAGATTCTTCCGGAAGAAAAATGGATTCTTTTTTCGCATCAGGTAATCCATTTCGGACGTCAGATCTGCATTGCGCGAAAGCCGCGCTGTCCTTCGTGCCCGCTGGATGCGGTTTGCTATGCAAAGGATAAGACACTCGCATGAAACCAGATCCTATTCGCAGTTTTTTCGAGAGACAGTTCAAAGGCGGAGCTCCGGCCATCACAAGACGCGCGTTCTTGGGAGCCGCAGGGGCAACCGCTTCAGCGCTCGCCGCAAGGGAGTTATTCGGCGGCCCCGAAACGGCGACCGTGAAGCCATCACCGTCGCTTGAGAAACTCGCTTCCAATGCCCTGAACGAGGCACAGCGCCAAGGCGCAAGCTATTGCGATATTCGAATTAACCGCTATCGCGATCAGTATTCGGGTTATCGCTTATCTCCAGAACGCGGCGGGACCAAGACTGACGAGGTTCCTTTCGTTACAGACCAGCAGAGCTTTGGATTCGGCATCCGAGTGATTGCCAATGGCCAGTGGGGCTTCGCCTCATCGCCCTTGGTGACGGCTGATGAGATTGTGCGGATCACGCGCGAAGCTGTAATCGTAGCCAAAGCGAACTCGGCGTTGCAGGCGAGCCCTGTGCAGCTCGCGCCAACGAAGGCCTACACGGACCGTTGGACGTCGCCGCACGAGATCGACCCGTTCTCAATTTCCGTCGGTGAAAAGCTCGAGCTCATTCACAATGCGACCGCAACGATCAAGAAGAATCCGAAAGTCCTTACAGCGTGGGGCGCGCTGGGTTTCCATGCGGAGGATAAATACTTTGCCTCTACGGAGGGCGCATCCATTCAGCAATACATCGTGCAGGTGTATCCGTATTTATCGGCAACTGCTGTGGATTTCAAACA
>JAFASD010000057.1 GCA_019244945.1 Acidobacteriaceae bacterium
GGATCTGGGGTCTCAATATCTGGAAGCGATGAAGCTCGCGGGCGATTACGCCTATGCAGGCCGCGATTGGGTCTGCGCCCGGGTGGTCTCGCTACTCGGCGCTTCGATCCTCGAAGAGGTACATAACCATCACAACTTCGCTTGGCTCGAAGAGCATGGCGGCAGGAAATTGTGGGTGGTCCGTAAAGGCGCTACCCCGGCATTTCCCGGACAGAAAGGATTCGTCGGCGGATCGATGGGCGACGTTTCTGTGATTCTCGAAGGAGTCGAGCATGCCCTCGGAAATGAAACGCTCTACTCGACAGTTCATGGCGCCGGACGAGTGATGGGACGCATGGAAGCGAAAGGCAAATACAACAAAACCGGCGAATGCGTTCGCGCCGGGCAAGGTCACGCCGGAGATGATGCGGGAATGGGTCACGCGCGAGAACGTGGAACTCCGCGGAGCCGGCCTAGATGAATCGCCGCACTGCTACAAGCGCTTGCCGGATGTATTAGCGGAACACCAGCCGACGATTCGCGTTCTTCATACGCTTCGGCCCCTCGGCGTGGCGATGGCCGGAGCCAACGAGTTCGATCCGTACAAGGACTGAACATTCTTTCGGTATCGGAATGGGGAAGGGATTTTGTTACATGAGACGTAAAGTATGTTTGAGTGTCGCGATGATCGCGGTCGCCGCCATGCCTGCGGTGACACGCGGGCAGTCCAGCGACTCACAAAATATTCCGCAGAAGGATAGTAGCTACATAGACGCGGACGGGACCGCTCATGTCACGCGAGTAGTTCCGGTTCCGAAGACCATCAGTCCTGAAGCGCAAAGAGTCTTGGCGAGGCCTGTTTCGGATGCGCCCACCGAGGAGACTCTGGCGGAACGGCGCAGCAAGACAGACACGTGGCAAACCGGGGCAGGCGCGGAATCGAGGAAGCAATATCCGGTAAACGTGGAAGAGCAAACAATCGCAGGAGTTCCCACGAAAGTCATAACGCCGCTCACGGTTGCCGACAACAAACGCGATCGCGTTCTGATAAACGTCCATGGCGGAGGCTTCAATTCAGATTCCGGTTCTCTTACCGAAACGATTCCGCTCGCCAATCTGACCGGAACGAAAGTGATCGCGGTGTTGTACCGGCTTGCGCCAGAACATCCCTTTCCCGCCGCCGTGGAGGGCACGATCGCCGTTTATAAAGAAGTGCTGAAGACGTACAAACCACGGAATATCGCTCTGTATGGAACATCGGCCGGCGCTGTTCTAACTGGCGAAGTCGCTGTCAAGCTTCGGCAATTAGGCCTGCCGCTTCCAGGTGCATTGGGAATTTTTTCAGGATTTGGAGATTTCAGTAATCCGGGTGATTCGATAGCGATCTATTCGCTCAGCGGGTTTTCGGGACCCCTCGTTCCGCCATCTCAGAGTGGCCCGCGAGATTCTTCTTACGTCGGATCGACTGATCCCAGAGATCCCGTACTATCGCCGTTGTACGCGGATCTCAGTGGCTTCCCGCCGACGCTCTTCATTACAAGCACGCGCGACCTTCTGCTGAGTGGAACAACGATTCTGCATCGCGCGTTTCTACGCGCTGGTGTGGACGCACAGCTCGTGGTGTTCGAAGCTCTGACTCACGCTTTCTGGAATAACGTGCATTTACCGGAATCGAAGGAGGCTTACCAGATCATGGCGGATTTTTTCAATAAGAAACTTGGCGCCGCAGAGATCCGATAAGCCGCCGGCCAATTCGTCAGACCTGCAAGGTCGAGACATCCACAGTGGATTGATGCCCCTCAATCACCACGATCCCGCTCTCGGTGACGTGATATTGTTTGCGATCTTCCTCCAGATCGTGCCCGACCTGCCCATGCTCGGGGATTTTCACGTTCTTGTCGAGAATCGCGCGGCGAACCTTGGAGTGACGTCCAATGTCGCAGTTATCGAATATGACGGAATCCTCAACCAAAGCGCCGGTGTGTACTTTCACTCCGCGGCCCAGCACGGAACGCTTCACCGTTGCGCCGGAGACAATCGAGCTGCCCGCAATGATGGAATCGACGGCCGTTCCGCGGCGTCCATCCTCATCGAAAACAAACTTGGCGGGCGCGTCAAAGTATCCAGCGGTACGCAAAGGCCACTGCCGGTTGTACAAGTTCAACTCGGGCGAGACGGCGCGCAGATCCATGCTGGCTTCGTAATAGGCGTCCAAAGTCCCCACATCGCGCCAATATTGTGGCGAGCCGCTCGGATCTCCCGGAATAACGTTTGTCTGAAAATCGTACGCATACATATCCGCGCGGCCGATGAGCGAAGGCAAAATATCCTTGCCAAAATCGTGCGAGCTTTTTTCACTCTTGGCGTCGTTGTACAACTCTCGAAGCAGCAGATCAGTGGAGAAAACATAGTTGCCCATCGAAGCATAGACACGGGTAGGGTCGTCGGGCATGGTCGGGGCATTTGCCTTCTTTTCATGGAAGCCTACGATACTACCGGTGTCCGTTGTCTCGATGACTCCGAATTCGGAAGCGAGCTCTTTTTGCACGGGAATCGCCGCGACGCTCACGCCGGCCCGCTTATCGATGTGGAACTCGATCATCTGTCGGATGTTCATGCGGTAGATGTGATCGGCGCCAAAGATCACCACCACGTGAGGATCCGCCTGCTCAATTAAGTTGACATTCTGGGTTATTGCGTCGGCCGTCCCGCGGTACCATTCCTCGTTTTCCGAACGCATTTGCGCCGGGACGGGAATGATGAAGTTGTTCTTCAGCAAGCCGCTCACCTCCCAACCTTCCCGGAGGTGTTGCAACAGAGATTGGCTCTTGAATTGGATCAGAACATAGATCGAATAGACTCCGGAGTTGACCAGATTGCTCAGCACGAAATCAACAATCCGGTAACGGCCCCCGAAGGGTACTGCGGGCTTTGCTCGTTCCTTTGTAAGTGGGTAAAGCCGGGTTCCTTTTCCGCCGGCAAGCACAAATGCTAGAACTCGAAGCTGCATCCTGACAGACCTCCGCCGATTAGCATAATCGATCAGTTAAGTGACGTTATGGGACGAGAAACATTACTGGTTTACGTGCAGGCGACGATTCTTCAGGAGCGATTCCAGTCCGTTGCAAGTTGCACGAAGGATCGCACTGCCACACCGGTGGGACCTTTCGAAAGCCAGGGCTTGGGCTCATCCAACCACGCCGTCGAAGCAATATCCAGGTGAACCCACGGAGTTGGATCAGCAAATTCACGCAAAAACCACGCTGCGGTGATGGAACCGCCGTACCGCCCGCCGATATTCGGCAAATCGGCAAACGCGGACTTCAGATAATCTTTATATTCTTCGTCCATCGGCATTTGCCAGGTTTTTTCTCCCGCAATTCGAGAAACGGCCAAAAAGCGGTCCACAAAAGGTTGATTGTTTGTGAACGCGCCAATATTGTAATGGCCCAGAGCAATGCCAATTGCGCCCGTCAAAGTGGCGGCGTCGACGATGTGCGTGGCGCCGTTCCGGATCGCGTAGGTAATCGCATCCGCGAGGATGAGCCTTCCTTCCGCGTCTGTATTGAGCACCTCAATTGTTTTTCCGGCGAGTGAAGTTACGATATCTCCGGGACGCTGCGCGTTCCCGTTCAGCATGTTTTCGACCGTGGGGACGTACGCGGTGACTGGAATGGCAGGCTTGAGCTGGGCGATGGCTTTCATGGCGCCAAGGACAGCAGCCGCACCTGCCATGTCGTACTTCATCTTCTCCATGCCATCGGAAGGCTTGATGGAGATGCCGCCGGTATCAAACGTCACGCCCTTCCCCACGAGCGCAAGGTGATCTTCGCTCGTCGCTAGCGCCGGGCGATACTTTATTACGATCAGGAACGGCGGATTGCTGCTGCCCTGCGCCACACCGAGCAGCGCTCCCATCCCGAGTTTGGCCATCGCGTCCTGATCCAGGGCTTCGTACTCGAGTCCGAGCTCGGTAGCCATCTGTTTGGCAGCCTCAGCCAGTACGCCGGGCGTTAGTTTGTTGGCTGGCTCGTTGACGAGATTGCGAGTGAAATTTTGGGATTCGGCGACAATTTCGCCACGACGCACGGCTTCGCTGATCGCGCCCGACGTATCGGTCGAGAGCGCAACCGTAAATGAATCGATCTGCGCCTCATTTTTCTTCGGATCCGATTTGTATTTATCGGCCTCCCATGCGCCTAGCGCAGCGCCTTCGACAACAGCCGTAATCAGGTCAGGCGAGTCGTGCCCGTCCAGGGACAGAGCAATCGTACGAGTTCCCTTCCCTTTCATGGCTCGCACCAAAGTGCCTCCAATTCGCCGAGCTTCAACGGTAGTAAATTTGTCGCGTTTGCCTCCACCGACAACGATCAGCCGTTTGGCGGCGAGACCCTCCGGCCGATGCAAGATCGATAACTCGTACAGTTTGCCGGTGAACTCTCCGGTGGCACGCAACTCCGCCAACCAGCCGGATTGCGCGGCGATCTCCGGATCAGGAGTGCTGGGAGGCGCGACTGCGGGCGCTTCGGCCGACTTAATCTCGTCAGCCTCAAAACAAATGACGGCCAGCGCATCGGCGGCTATTTTATCGATGGGTGATGCTTCGAACTGAATGTGCATGAATCTCTCTAAAAGACGTTAGTGGCGCTCGGGAACGCGTTCATTCACGCGCGCGTCTTCGAATTGCGGCTTTTGCTTCGGCTTGCATTTCTTTAGCCTTGACGGCTTCGCGTTTATCATGGAATTTTTTGCCTTTTGCAACGGCAATTTCAACTTTAATCCGCCCCGCTTTGAGATAGAGCCTGGTGGGAACCAGCGTCAATCCCTTCTCCCGCGTTTCCACGCGCAGCTTGTCGATCTCTCCGCGGTGCAGCAGCAGCTTCCGCTTTCGAACGGGCGCGTGGTTCATGATGTTCCCGTGCGAATACTCGCTGATATGGGCGTTCATCAGCCAAGCCTCATTTTCGCTGACCTCCGCATAGCTTTCCTTGAGCTGAATTTTTCCGGTTTTCGCGGATTTGACTTCGGTCCCGGTCAGCACCAGGCCTGCTTCGTACCGCTCCAAAAGGTGAAAGTTGTACCCGGCTGCGCGATTATCGCTTAGAATTTTGACGTCGCTCGATTGGGGCACACGGTTCCACGGTGTTCTTTCTCAAATTTGGACCGGTTCGGGTTCCGGCTTTGCACGGGCCGCCCTGCCGAAACGTCTTCCATTCGAAGAAGAGAGGAATATATTTCCCGAGGGACAGTGTTTCTATACACAGGAAGGCCAGAACAAAAAGCAAGATCGCGGGGCGGACGGCCTCTGCGACTAGTAGTCTACCATAGGCCGGAGTGCTTCTAAGGTGAAGGTTTCAAAAAGGTTAGGCATTTCAGGGGCGTTGGCGTGCGCTGCAATTATTACTCCAGCATTACAGGCCCGGACGAGACAGGGCGATAAGTTCCTCAAGCTTGGTCAAAAGGCCGAAGCCCAAAAAGATTACGACGGGGCCCTCAATTATTACGATCGAGCGATAGATACCGATCCCAAGGAACCGGCGTATCTTTTGCCGGAACAGAGTGTTCGGACGAAGGCGGCAGAGGCCCACATTACGCAGGGCCGCCAATTGCAGCAGCAGCAGAAATTGGATGAAGCGCTGGTGCAATTCCAAAAGGCTTTTCTAGCAGACCCCTCTTCACAGATCGCGCTCCAAGAAATTCGCCAGACAACCGAGATGGTCAAGCAGCGGGCGAGAACGCCGGCCGGTACGCCCATCCTTACTCCTGCGCAACGGGCGCGGCAGGATGTAGAGAAGCGCATATACTCGCTCGAGGGCCCGCCCGCGCTCCGCCCCATTAACAACCAGATCAGTAGCTTAAAAATGAACAATCAACCGGCGCGGGTGCTTTACGAGAGCGTCGGGAAACTGGCGGGTATCAACATTCTGTTCGACCCGTCGGGGATCGATGCCGCGCCGGGCAAGAACTTCAATCTTGACCTGAACAATGTGACCTTGGAAGAGGCCTTGAATTACGTGGGTCTCGTGACTCATACATTCTGGAAACCGATAAGCCGGAACGCCATCTTCGTCTCGCAAGAGACTGAACAGAAGCGCCAGGAATATCAGGACGAAGTCATCAAAGTCTTCTATGTTCAAAACGCAAGTAGCCCAAATGAGTTCACCGACATTTTCAATGGCGTCCGACAGGGCGCCAAGCTGACGACCGGCGTCTTCTCAGTTGCCAGCCAGAATGCGATTGTCGCGCGCGGCACTCCCGACACAATCTCGCTAGTGGAGAAGCTTGTTCACGATCTCGACAAGCCGAAGTCCGAAGTGATGGTGGACGTGATCGTCATGGAAGTTGCGAGGAATAAGACGACTACCCTGGGAGCGGCGCTGGCGGGACAAACCGGCGGATTGAATGTTCCCATCAACTTCACACCCCGCAATTCCATAGCGATTGGGGGAACCACGACGACTACTACGACAGGAAACACTTCCGGAACTACGGGCACTACTTCGACGACCAGCAACACGGGTAGTACCAGTTCAAACACCACGGGCACATCGTCCACTAGTGGAACTAACGCCATCGCTCTCTCTTCAGTGGGCCATCTCGCAAGCAGCGATTTCTCTGTGAGCTTGCCAGGCGCTCTCATTCAGGCTCTATTAACGGATGCATCGACGCGGATCTTACAGCGGCCGCAAGTTCGTGTAACGGATAACGGGAAAGCCTCGCTAAAGATTGGCAGCAAAATTCCGTACGTTTCGGGATCGCTGAATTCAGCGATTGCGACCCCCGGGTCCATTCCCTATGCCACAACACAGTTTCAGCAGGTGGACGTCGGAACCAATATCGATCTCGAGCCGCATGTAAACGGATCGGAAGATGTGAGCATGCACATCAAAGTGGAAATCTCGAGCGTGCTCACGACGGAAACAATCGCGGGCGTTCAGCAGCCGGTCATCGAGCAAAAGGTCAATGAGGCCAATATTCGAATGAAAGATGGTGAGGTCAGCGTGCTCGGCGGTCTATACGACGAAGAGCAGGACAATTCCGTGGCTGGCATTCCCGGTGTAACCAATATTCCCCTGCTCGGTTATTTGTTCGGAACAAAGACGAGAACGCACAATAAGGATGAAGTGCTGATCGCGTTGATTCCGCATATCGTGCGCGCTCCCGATGTGAGCAATATCGGCGATGAAGGCGTGCTTGCGGGCAGCGAGCGAATTGTGAGGGTCTCGCGCCGTCCTGACGGAACCTCGGTTTCTGCTCCGCTTCCCGTAACGCAACCGGATACGATTCCGATTGCTCCGCCAGCGCCGTTGGCCCCAGCGGGAAACGCAGGGAATACAACCTTCCAACCGCAAACGGTTGTGATACCTGGACAACCAGGACCGATTCCGATCCATCCCCCTACGCAAACTCCTCCTGCCGTCAATCCGCGCATGCCGGGGTTACCGCCGACGAGAGTGCAGCCTCCAGCAGCGCCATCGCCGAGTGGTACTCCTCCCGACCAACCGAATCCCTGAAGATTGGGTGTCGTCGATGTTACGAAGTCACGAATGTTCAGGGTTGCGCACGCGACGCAAGAGCCAGGCCGGATTTACGCTGGTTGAGCTAATCGTGGCTTTCACCATTCTCCTGATCCTGAGTTCCATGGCGGTTCCCATGGCTCGATACCAGGTGCGGCGCGAAAAGGAAAAAGCGTTGCGCCGCGATCTTGAGGACATGCGTAACGCAATCGATAAATACAAGGATTTGTGCGATCAGGGCAAGATTCAGTCCCAAAATGTTGATGCTTACTGCTATCCGCTCACTTTGGAATCGCTCGTGGAAGGCGTGCAACTGGCAAACACGATCAGCGGCAACGGGCAAAGCGGCAAGATGCGCTTTCTGCGGCGCATTCCCAAGGACCCGATGACCGGTGACACGGATTGGGGAAAGCGCAGCATGCAGGACGATCCGACTTCCACGTCCTGGGGAAGCCAAAACGTGTTCGATGTCTACTCGAAAAGTATGGACAAGGCGAGCGATGGAACGCCGTATTCAGAATGGTGACTCAGGCCATTAACAAAAATTGGTTAACGCTGAAGAGAGCGCTGCGGGGGTTCACGCTCATTGAGCTGATGGTTGTGATGGCCATCATCTCCGTTTTGCTTGCGATTGCGGTTCCCATTTATCAGAAGTCGATCATTCGCTCGAAAGAAGCTGTGCTTCGGAACAATATTTTCACCTTGCGGGCAATGATAGACGAGTACACGATCGACAAACAGAAGGCTCCTGAGAGTCTCCAGGATTTGGTTTCGGAAGGCTATTTGAGACAAGTTCCGCAGGACCCCATGACGGGTTCCGATCAGACCTGGAAAACGATCATGGAAGACACACCAGTGGGGGGCAGCAACAGCACTCCCGGGATTTTCGACGTGCGGAGCGGCTCGGATAAAATCGCTCTCGACGGGACCCCGTACTCGGATTGGTGAGGCGAACACCAGTTCTTTTCTTGTTAAACTAGGTTCGCATCCAAATTCCCCGATCGTCTAATGGTAGGACAGCGGCCTTTGGAGCCGTTAATCGTGGTTCGAATCCATGTCGGGGAGCCATTACATCTACCGCGATACAGGCGATGATTTCGTCTGCGTCTTCCGGTGGGCGGCGTTTGCCGAACGAAAGGCCAACTCCTGCAATAAAGTCATGAAAAAGAGGACTGCTCCGAAGACATTCTCCCATTCGGTGTTCTATGAACAAGATTCCGAGGGAGGCTTCGTGGCTTTCGTTCCCTCTCTCCCTGGATGCCACACGCAAGGCGAGACGTTGGAAGAAGCGGAGCGCAATGTGAAGGAGGCGATCGGACTGTATCTCGAGAGCTTATCGGCTCACGGCGAACCCATTCCAGTAGAGGGTCCGTCATTCCAGGGAAGAGTTACAGTCCCCGTCCGCACCTCCGGTAATGCCCACCGCACGGTTTCGCTGCAGTGAGTGATCCGGAATGAATTCAGGCACGTTCGGGACCCCAAGTCCGGTCACGGTGTCGTTGGCCAGGCAACCGAGCGGAGCGAAGAGGCTTTCCACCATGGCAGGGAGTGGTTCACCTCCTTTCGTAGAGTGATTGAAACTCAATCCGGAACAACCGCAGTCATCGTCCGAAACATTTCCTCGCATCTCGACATTTACTGCGCGCCCTCCTTCGGTGCCTTCGCGCCGCCCTCGAGTTGATATTGAATGCCGTGTCAGACGCGCGGTGATGATGTTTGGAGAAACTCTCCGCGGCGGTTAATTTTCGACTCGTACGCAGCCTTTGCCTCATCATCGCAATCAGGCCGCCTACTACTATCGCGGTCAGCAAGAGCATAAATCCGATGACCAGCCGCTGTGAGAGGTCCTCCATAGCCTTTGAAAACCTATGATGCGAGGGTAATGGCGGTCGCGCTCAAATCAAAGAGACTCAATCGGCGGCACCCTCAATCTTTCGACTGGACAAAAGATTTCGCTGGATGTCGGCGGCTACTCGTTTGATCGCAGCGTGAAGCGCAAAACTAATGGGATAATTGCTCGTTCAGCGAAGAGAATGTGGCACGTCGAGGAGATCTGGGAACCCACAAATCGTACGCGCGTTTTGCTAGCAAGTGGGGCGCTGATGTTGGGGATCGCACTCCTGGACTGGATCACGAAGCCTTATTGGTCGCTTGGCTTTCTTTATTTGTTTCCCATCATGCTGGCCGCGGGGTTTCTGCCGCGTTGGATTCTCGTCATCTTTGCCATTGTCTGTGCTGTCCTGAGTGAGGCGTTCAGCGCGCTAGATCCCTCCGAAGCTTTTTTCCGACTCGGTTTTGTATCTCTGGCCCTGGTCGGTTGCGGCCTCTTTGTTTCGGAACTGGTCAACAATCGCCGTTTGAGCCTGGAAGCGCAGGATCGATTACGTATTCTTGTCGAGACAAGTCCGGCCGCGATTGTCACGATTAATGAGCGCGGCTTGATTGAGCTAGCCAATGACGCAGCCGTAAAACTCATGGCACCCCGCGATGGCCATTTGATTAGCTCTCCGATTGCCGCTTTTCTACCCGAATTACATCACGCTCTGCGTTGGGAAGAAGGACCGCAGTTCCGCACTTCAATGCAATGTCGGGGCCATCGGGACAATGGAGAGTCCTTTATGGCGGATGTTTGGTTCTCCACTTACAAAGACGCCGCAACCCCAAAACTCGCTGCCATTATCGGCGAGATTACTGAGGAAGCGTCGAATACGAATCGAGACGAGCCGGAACGCGCTCAGTTGACCGACAGGGAAACTGATGTGCTGCGTCTTCTCGTTCAAGGACTAACAAATAAGGAAATTGCAGTTCGTCTCGATGTATCGGAAAGTACGGTAAAGAACATATTGCAACAACTGTTCGGAAAGAGTGGAGTGCGTACGCGTAGCCAGTTAGTTCGTGTAGCCCTGGAAACATATCGCGATCTGCTCTAAACGGATAATCGAACGATAGATCGAAGGATCGTTCGGCTTGGAAACAAGATAGATAGCGCGGCGAACCGGAAGGCGCTAGCTTCGAGGCTTGCGAGTCATCACGCTGTTCGTTCGACGTGTGTCGCGAGCAATTCTGATTTATGCATCTCTCGTCGCCCAGAGTTTCGCTCAACAAGAACAGGCGCTAACCTGGCCGGAACTCAAAGCGAAGTTCGAAGCAACAAATCCCACGCTCAAGGCGGCACAAGACAATATCGCAGAATCGCGGGCGGAGGAGGTCACCGCCTTTCTGCGCCCCAATCCGGATTTCGGTTTAACCGCGGATGGGTTTCAGATATCACGTAATCAAGGCGTCTGGCGGCCGCTCAGCGGAGTGTTCGAAGTGCCCACCCTCAGCTACCTGCACGAACGGCGTCACAAGCGTGAATTGCGCCTGCAGAGTGCGAAAGAGACCACGGATGTAACCATATCGCAATACGCAGACCAGGAGCGCAGCATGATCTTCAATCTGCGTAATTCGTTTGTTCAGGTCTTGCAAGCGAAAGCTGTGCTACAGAATGCGAAGACCAATCTCGAGTACTGGGACCGCGAACTCCGCGTGAACAAAGACCGTTGGACGGCGGGGGACGAAGCCGAAGTGGATTACGACCGGTTAGTTCTCCAGCGCGTCCAGTTCGAATCCGATTATGAGACTGCGCTGGTTAATCTGCGGACGGCAAAAATCGCCCTGTTGCAATTGCTAAATGATCGCACTCCGATCGAAAAATTCGATGTCACTGGGGCGTTCGAGTTTTCCAACCAACTGAGGACCCTTCTAGAGTTTCGAACGATTGCGCTCGCAAACAGGCCGGATCTGAAGGCGGCCCAGCAATCGGTTGTTCTCGCAAAAACGAATTACGATCTCGCCGTCGCGAATGGATCGACAGATCCGACGTTCAGTATTTGGTTCACCCACAACGCTTCCATCGCGAACCCATTCGCGAATAACACAATGGGTAGTAGCGTCTCCATCCCCCTCCGCATCTTCGATCGCAACCAGGGAGAGAAAGCACGCACGCGCATAGACATCAGGCGTAATGAACGGCTGAAGGATGCGGCGGAAGCACAAGTGTTCAATGATGTCGATTCCGCTTACGTAACCGTCGAGAGCACTCTGAATCTGCTGCGGCCTTACAAGGATAAGTATTTGCCCCTTTCCGTCGCTGTGCGCGATAAAGTGGCCTTCGCGTATCGGAACGGCGGCGCTTCCTTGCTCGATTACCTCGATGCCGAGAAAGCTTACCGCGACACGCAACTGGCCTACATCAACCTTGTCGGTTCCTATCTGGTTGCGGCCGCTCAAATGAACATGGCAGTGGGCCAGGAGGTCTTCGAATGAATTGCTCTGTTGTCATCTGCGCAGCTCTGTTTGGGGGGTTCGGCCTGCTGCTTACCGGCTGTGGCAAAAGCGTCGGCGCCCAGCAGGAGAAAACTAGCAACACCGGACCGGCGCACAGTACCGTAGTGCCGGACGTCGATGCCAGCCACTTCAAAGTAGATCATCCGGAGCAGTTCCCTCTAGTCACCGCGCAAGAATACGTTGCTTCTCCTGAACTGAATGTCACCGGAGTCGTGAACCCGGACGTTTCGCGTCAGGTGCCCGTAGTCTCCTTAGCATCGGGCCGAATTGTGGAAATCGACGCCCGGCTAGGAGATCAGGTGAAAAAGGGCCAACTCCTGTTTAAGGTTCGCAGCAACGATATAGCGAGTGCATTTTCTAATTACCGTCAGGCCGTCAAGAACGAAGAGTTGACGAAGGCGCAGCTCGATCGCGCCAAACTTCTGTTCGAAGATGGCGCAATCCCCAAAAGCACGCTTGAAATAGCGCAGAATGCTGAAGACGACAACCTTGTGCTTCTCGATACTGCGAAGGAGCAACTCGGACTGCTGGGCTTAGATGCCGCCCATCCAACCGGCACGGTTAACGTATACGCCCCTGTCTCAGGCGTCATCACAGATCAGGAAGTCACTAACGCAGCGGGCGTGCAGGCTTTAACGGCTCCCAATCCGTTCACCATTTCGGACATGTCTCATGTCTGGGTGTTGTGCGACGTCTACGAAAACGACCTTGCGCAGGTCCAGCTCGGCGAATTTGCCGACCTTCGCCTCACCGCATACCCGGACAAACTCCTGAGAGCGCGGATCGGGAATATTGGTCCGATTCTCGATCCCAATATTCGCACTGCAAAGGTCAGGTTGGAGCTGGACAATCCTGGCCTGATGCGTCTCGGGATGTTTGTCACGGCGACATTCCATGGACCGCGCCGGGAAAAATATGCCAGCATACCGGCCGCGGCAATCTTGCATCTGCACGATCGCGAGTGGGTCTACACCCCTGCCCGAAATGGTTACTTCCGCAGGCTTGAAGTAGTCAGCGGAAACACGCTGGGCGACGGCATGCAGCAAATCATCAGAGGAATCTCGCCGGGCGTGCAAGTCGTGTCTAATGCGCTCGACCTGCAACACACGGTGAGTGAGTAAATGATTCGCGGGCTGGTCGATTTCGCACTCAAGAACCGTTTTCTTGTGCTTGCGGCTGCGGTGCTGCTTTTTGCGTGGGGCGTGGTCTCGTTCCATCGGCTTCCTGTCGAAGCCTATCCGGATGTAGCGAACAACTATGTCGATGTGATCGCGCAATGGCCTGGCATTTCCGCCGAACAGATCGAGCAACAGGTCACCATTCCGATCGAAGTTGTGATGAATGGCATTCCCGGTGTCGTCCATGTGCGCTCGTGGTCGCTTTTCGGACTTTCATACGTAGAAATGGTTTTCGGCGAGGAGACGACGAATTTCGAAAATCGTGAACGGGTTCTGGAGCGGCTTTCGCAAGTGACATTGCCGCCGAACGTAAGCCCCCAGATGGGCACTGATTGGAGCCCGGTCGGACAGATCTATTTCTATACACTGCACAGCTCAAACCCGGCCTATGACGTGATGGAGCTGAAGTCGCTGGAAGACTGGGTAATCGAGAAGAACCTGAAATCGGTTCCCGGTGTCGTCGACGTGAGCAGCCTTGGCGGGCCCACACGCGAATATCAGGTCCGCATCGATCCGGAAAAACTGATCGCTTACGGACTAAGCATCAGCCAGGTAGAACAGCAATTAACAAGCAACAATGCTGATGCAGGCGGTAGCTTCATTGAAGCCGGTCTGCAACAGATCAACGTGCGCGAAGTGGGTTTGGTTCGAAATGTTAAGGACATCGAAAACACAGTCCTTACAACCAAGGGCGGCACACCGCTCCGGGTGAAAGACATCGCCCTTGTCGAACAAGGCCCAAAGATTCGGCTGGGTCAGAACGGCCGAGCGTTTCGTCACGAAGACGGAAAAATCGTCGACAACAATGATGTCGTCGAGGGTATTGCGCTCTTGCAAAAAGGAGAGGATGCCGAACCGGTGCTCGAAGGCATTAATAAGAAAGTGCAGGAACTCAATGACCACATTC
>JAFASD010000175.1 GCA_019244945.1 Acidobacteriaceae bacterium
CATGTATTTGCGGCGGATAGGCCATAATTCAGCGCACGAGCGAATCCGGCGTTTGGACACCGAAGAAGTTCGATTCGATTGTCCTGGACGGATTCCGTCCATAATTCGAGGTCTGGGGGGCTTGCCGGATCCGTTATTACGAGCAAACGCCACCGGGACGAGGTTTGCTGCAGCATCGATTGAAGAGCATCGAAAAAGAATTCCTTTTTCTGGTCCTTGCATGGCATCAAAACTGTGATGTCATCCTGTACCGGCGCCGGGCTCATGTTTTCGAATAGTCCAAATAGCTGTCGACAACGCGATCCGGCTCGCCTTCTTCGCGCATCAAACCGTGATGGAGCCATATGGCGCGAGTGCAATAACGCCGCACAAAAGCAAGATTGTGAGTCGCAACCAGAACTGCGGAGGACCCGCCGCGACGGCCCCATACAAAGGCATCGCATTTGTTCTGAAAGCGCTGATCGCCGGCTGAGAATGCCTCGTCAAGAAGCAGAACGTCTGCTTCGACGCGGGTGGCAATAGCAAATGCCAGCCGGGTTTTCATTCCTGTCGACAAATGCCGAAGTGGCGCGTCTGCGAAGTCTGTCAGTTCAGCCCACTCGAGCATATCTTCGAAATCGGACTCCAGGCGGGAACGCGAAATCCCGTAAATAGCGCCGTAGAGGTACACATTTTCGCGGACCGTGAGGTCCTGGATCATGCCGATTCCCAGGCCCGCGAAGTAGACAACCTTCCCTTCACGCTGAATACTTCCCGCGCTGGGTGCGTATAAGCCGGCAATCAGTTTCAGCAGGGTCGTTTTGCCGGCGCCGTTTTCGCCAATCAGCCCTAGCACTTCACCGGTGTACATGCTGAAAGCTTCGATGGCAACGACCCGACGGGCATGAAGAGGAGCGGGATCGGTGGCTTTAACGATATCGTGGAGTAACCGGAACGCTGTCGTCTTCTCACGACCGGCGGCGAAATTCTTAGAAAGGCCAGATAACCTCACTCGCTCGAGCCCGTTACCGTTTCCGTTAAACATTCTCGGCAAATCTGGGCTCAAGCCTTTTAAAGATTTGATACGCAAAAGACAATGCCAAAAGGTTCAGTATAAGTGCCGCAGTCAGGGAGCCGAGTGGTAATCCGCCTCCATTTAGAACAGCCTGACGAGCCATGTCGATTATCCGGGCTAACGGGTTTAGTCGAATGATCGTGTTGGGGATTCCGGTACCAAGTTGAGAACGTATGTAAAAGATCGGTGTCATGAAAAACAGCAGCCGCAGCGCGATCTCGTATAGGTGATCCATGTCCCAGGCGAACACATACAGGCAGGAAAGCAAAAGTCCCACCCAGGAAGTGAAAATCATTTGCACAATCATCAGGATGGGAAGCCAAAACCAGGCAAGTTTGATCGTCACGCCTGTGGTGACCGCTATAAGCAAGCAAATTCCGGTAGAGACCAGGAAATCGATGCCGCTCGATAGTATCCAACTAAGTACGATTAGCTCTTTGGGAAATACTGCGTCGGCCGTGAGATCGCGGTACGATCGTAACGAATGCAGCGCGGCCATGGTTGCGTTCGAGAAGTGTGTGTAGAACACAATTCCGATTAGCAGGTAAACGGAGTAATGTTCTACGTGGCTGCCGGCCATGTAGCGGAAGAACAGGTAGAAGACGGCTAGAAGAATCAGAGGATGGAGAAAACTCCAAGTAAAGCCGAACAAGCTGCTTTGGTCGCGTAGTTTGTGATGAGTCGCCGTCAACTCTCTTAGAAGTATGAACTGATCGCGAAAGTTCATGTAACTCACCTGCCTGCGGGCGGAAAACGGCGTCCGACAAGTTCGCCCGCATGCTTGCCGCACTTAAAGATTTTCCAATAAAGACCGATTTGCCATGGCCTAAGAATTAGTTCCGCTTGCAGTGTCTCGTCGCGAAGAACGGGTGCAGGCAAATTGGGTTTATTGCAGTAACTGTCTATAAATGCCCTATGCTGGCGCAGAAAGCTGGGGCGATAATAGCCATGCAGAAATCCCTCTCGGGCTAATTTTGCGAGCGTGTCGCGATTGTGATGATGCACCACTGCCTGCGGGCAGTAGGTAATGTTTTCACCGGATTTTAAGATTCGAAAAGCAAGATCTACGTCCTCGAGGCGCGTCCAACTTTCATCGAACATGCCGATTCGGCTGAATAGATCTTTTCGGACGGCCATGTTCATGCCAATGAGATACGGAGGCCGGTAGAATTGGATCGCGTTTGCGTGGTCGTGTACCAGTTCGCCGAACAACTCTACCGAGCCCGCCCCTTGTCTCGCAAGAATTTTGCCGCCTACGGCAGCGTGCGTTCCTGAGCGCAGCGGCTTCAGCAGGTTTGACAACCACAACGGGTCAACGATGCAATCGCAATCCGTAAAGGCTATTAGAGGCGCTGAAGCAGCACGAGCACCGCAGTTGCGTGCAGCGCCTGGACCGCGCCGCGATTCGTGAAGAATCCGTATTACAGGTCGGAAGCCGCGCAAAATATCGAGAGTTCTATCGCTGGAACCGTTATCGACACACAGAATCTCTATCCGTTCGCGGGGGTACTGCAAAGCGAGAAGGGACCGGATACACCGATCAATCCAGCGCGCGCCGTTACGAACGGCGATGATGAGGGAAACGTCAGGCGATTCCATCCGGAGAATCTATTAAGGTACCCCGAAAGCGGGGCGAGCTTTACGTTTTCAGATGGCCTATAGGGTAACGGTGGTACCGGTTAAAGTGTGCTGCCGAACATCCCGGGAAACGCAGATGCAGACAAGCGTACTCCGCGAGGTCACCATTCCGATTTTGGTTGAGACTCCCGGCCGTTTGGCAAATTCACAGGAAAATATCGAAGCATCCGCATG
>JAFASD010000214.1 GCA_019244945.1 Acidobacteriaceae bacterium
ATTCGCAAACCCCAGCGCGGCTGTGCCATCGACCGTATTGATTCCGCCCGTAACAACCGCTCCCGACCATCCGCCTACCCCCGAAAGCACCGCAACATATTGCTTCCCGTCCGACCCTTTATAAGTGACCGGCTGGCCGATCACTCCCGATCCGGTTTTGAATTGCCAAAGCAGAGTCCCATTGGTCGCATCCAAAGCTTTAAACCATCCGTCCATGGTTCCGTAGAAGACTACATTCCCGGCGGTCACGACCGCTCCGCTCCAAGCCGGAAACATTTCTTTGACCGCCCAGACGGTTTTCGCTTGGATGGGATCCCACGCCGAGAATTCGCCACGATTGCCGCCCGGACCTGCATACATGCGAAGAATCATCCCGACATAGGGTGTCCCGGCGATATAGTTTGCTTGCACGCCCTGATTTTCGTAGCAGAGATTATTGTGAGGAATATAAATCAGGCCGGTCTTCGGCGAGTAAGCCGACGGCTGCCAATCCTTGCCGCCAGGAGGCGCAGGGCACGCGTCGCGGATGGTTTTAAATCCCGAATCCTTATTCGGATTCGTTTTCAACCGACCTGTTTTCAGGTCGACCCCGAAGCTGGTATTGGTGTATGCAAAAGTCTCGGCTGATAAGACCTCACCGCTCGCCCGATCGATGACATACATCCGTCCATTTCTGTCCGGATGCGCGAGCACTTTCCTTGCGCGTCCTCCGATATTCAAATCCAGCAGCACGTTTTCATTCACGCCGTCATAATCGTGCTCGTCGTGCGGGTTGAATTGATAGGCCCAGATCGCTTCGCCTGTTTCCGGTCGTCGCGCGAAAAGAGAAGACGTCCACTTGTTATCGCCCGGGCGTTGCTCCGGGTTCCATGGTCCCGGATTCGAGGTGCCGTAATAAATAAGATCGAGATCCGGATCATAGGAGATCCAACTCCAACCCGTCCCGCCGCCGATCTTCCATTGTTCGCCTGCCCAAGTCTTTACTCCGAGATCCTTCCTCCGATCCCCGTCATAAAAGGGTTTGAAATTCGATCCGATGAGTACATCTTTATCCGGTCCCGTTGCATAAGCTCGCCAGACAATCTTGCCGCTGTCCGCGTCCAGCCCGGCCATCCATCCGCGCACGCCGAATTCACCGCCACTGTTCCCGACAATCACTTTCCCTCTGACGACCAGCGGCGCCATCGTTATGGATTCGCCTAGATTGATATCGCCGAGTTTGGTTTTCCAAACTTCTTTGCCCGTGTTTGCATCCACAGCAACGGTTTGAACATCGAGCGTGTTGTAGTAAATTTTCCCGTTGTAATAGGCCCCGCCTCGATTCACTACGTCGCAGCAAGCGACTCCCTGCGCAGCAGGCGACGGATTTGGCTGATAGACCCACTTCATCGGCGCGCCGGGCTTGGTGAGATCCAGAGCGTAGAGATAGTTCGGAAAGGGCGTCACGATGTACATCGTGTTATTCACGATCAGCGGCGCAGCTTCATGTCCGCGCGTCAACCCGGTGGAAAAAGTCCAGGCTAGCTTGAGATCTTTGACGTTCTGAGTGTTGATCTGATCTAGCGTGCTGAAGCGTGTGCTGGCGTAATTCTTCGCCGGCATGACCCACTGTCCATCATCCGCTTCGTTCTGAATCTGCGCCACCGCGGAGACAGTCAGCACCAGACTGGCAGCAAGAGAGGACGCGCGCAATGTATGTACTTGATGGAGACCATCTCATTCCGAAAATGATTACGCGCGTAAAAGTACGAGAGGGAAAAAGGGCACGGACGGTTTGCCGGGCGTGCGTCCATTTATTCTGGTCAAGGGACACCCGTTCTATGCTTCCCGGTCAGACAATCTCCCACTACCGCATAACCGAGAAAATTGGTGGCGGCGGAATGGGCGTCGTCTACAAAGCCGAGGACCTCAAACTCCACCGTTTCGTTGCCCTCAAATTTCTGCCCGAGGAACTGCCGGCCGACGACAGTCAGGCCCTCGAGCGTTTCCGGCGAGAAGCGCAAGCCGCCTCCGCCCTGAATCACCCCAACATTTGCACCATCCACGACATCGACGAGTCCGATGGACACCCGCTCATCGCGATGGAATTCCTCGAGGGCCAGACACTAAAGCACGTCATCGAAGGGAAACGCCTCGACCTCGATCGGCTGCTCGATCTCAGCATTCAAATAGCAGACGGCCTCGATGCGGCACACACAAAAGGCATCATTCACCGCGACATCAAGCCCGCCAATATTCTCGTCACCACCCGCGGTCAGATCAAGATCCTCGATTTCGGACTTGCCAAGCTGCAAAACGAGGCCGCTCAGAGCCCGGCCAACTCCGATGAGACCGTAGCGGCTTCGGGCTCGACCCTAGACGCAAACCACCTCACCAGCCCAGGCACCGCCATCGGAACCATTGCCTACATGTCGCCCGAACAGGCGCGCGGCGAAGAGTTGGATACGCGTACGGATTTGTACAGCTTCGGAGCTGTGCTCTATGAGATGGCCACCGGTCAGCCTGCCGCATCCGGAACCACGACAGCCGTCATCTTCGATTCCATCCTCAACAGAGTGCCTGTTCCAGCCAGAGAACGGAATGCGAGTCTTCCAGCGGAATTCGACCGAATCATCGTCAAGGCCTTGGAGAAAGACCCCGATCTCCGCTATCAAACCGCCGCTGAGATGCGAACCGACCTGAAGCGTCTCAGGCGCGATGCCAGCTCCAGCCGCTCCGCAGTGGCCGCGCCCGCCCCGAGTACTGCACAACCAACTCCCCCGATTGCGGTCGGGCAGGCTTCAGAGTCACAGCACGCCCCGACGCTCGCCAACCGACGCAAATTCGTTCTGCTCGGTGTCGCCGCACTCCTCATTACCGCGTTCGCCGCTGTCTTCTTCCTTTTGCGCCGAACACCCATAGCGCCAACTGCTCCCCCGCACTTGACGCAGGAACAATTAACCTTCAATGCCTCCGAAAAATACGTTGCGGATTCCGCCCTGTCGCCCGACGGCAAATATCTTGCGTACTCCGACCGCGACTGCATTCATGTCAAGCTGCTGGCTACGGGCGAAGAACGCCTGATTCCAAGACCTCCTGGGGTTTCGCCGTCCGCCTATTGGGGCGTCGCGGGCTGGTATCCCGACAGCACGCAGATACTGGCGAATTCAGCCGAGATCGGGGGCCACGGCAATGTATGGACCGTCTCCATGATCGGCCAATCTCCCCACAAGCTGCGCGATGGCGCTGTCGCCTATGGAATCTCGCCTGACGGAGCGCGAATCGCCTTCAGCAGCTATGCAGATATTTCTTCCGACATTCGAGATCTCTGGGTCATGGAGAGCCAAGGTAACAATGCGCGGAAAGTGCTCAGCGTGCCCGCAACGCAAGTGCTCGTTTCGGTGCACTGGTCGCCCGACGGAAATCGTCTCGCTTACATACTCATGCGCGTGCTGCCTACCGGACGAGTCACAGACTCCATCGAAGCCATGGATTTGAATGGCGCAAACCATACCGTCATCGTGCCCGACACTGCGTTATACATGGATGACTTTTGTTGGCTTGCGAACGGGCGAATCATCTACATGAGACAAGAGGCGGAGGGTCGCAATGGCGAGAACCTTTGGTCGAGTTACGTCAATGCTCATGGCGAGGCTTCAGCGTCTGACCCGCAACGCCTGACCGACTGGCCCGAAGCTCGCCTTCAAGGTTTAAGCGCCAGCAACGACGGCAAGCGGCTTACGCTGTTGAAGATGACCTCGCGCGGCCAGGTCTACTTGGGCCAGCTCTCCGCTGCGGGAACGCGCCTTTCCGGCGAGCCTCGACGCTTGACAGACGACGAAACCGATGATTCTGCCACCGCTTGGACCGTCGACAGCAAAGCGGTTCTGATCTACTCGTCTCGCAACGGCATATCGCAAATCTTTAAGCGCGCAATCGCCGACAACGCCACTCAGCCTTTACTCAACAACCAAACTGCATTCCTTCCTCGCATCAGCTCGGACGGTGCCTGGGTTCTTTACTCGACGAGTACGGCCCGGAGCATGTCTTCGAAATTGATGCGCATCCCGGTCGAGGGCGGGTCGCCCCAGTTTGTCATGGATATGTACGATGCGGCCGATTGGCGCTGCACTCTCGCGCCCGCAAATACCTGCGTCGTCGACGAGCGGAGCAAAGATACAAAGTCGTTCGCGCTAACCGCGTTCGATCCGATTCACGGGAGAGGAAAACTGCTCAGGACCGTTCCACGCGACCCAGGATTCTATCGGTATACCGATGCACTCTCGCCCGATGGTTCTACCTTCGCTCTTGCGAAAGGCGGCGAGTCGGAAACGCACATTCGCTTGCTCTCACTAACCGACGGTGCAGACCGGGAAATCATCGCCAAGGGCGTCGCAAACATCACCGGCCTCGATTGGTCCGCCGACGGCAAAGGAATTTATTGTTCGTCTCAATCCTCTCAGGCCGCGACGCTTTTTCATGTGGCTCTCAGTGGTAATTCTCAGGTGCTTTGGCAGACCAAAGGAGGCGCCGGGTTCAATACCAATCTGTTCGGCATCCCCTCACCCGACGGACGCTACATCGCCATTCACGCCGGCGCGATTTCCAGCAACGTCTGGATGGTGCAAGGTTTCTGACGGTGCGATCTCGTTCGGATAGTTGAAGAAGAGCTGATTGCCGTCGGGATCATCGACCACCAGGAGCCGATAGCCCCACGAACCCTCCTTGACCGGAACGCCCTTGGCCTCGAGTTCCGCGCGCAGCGCGTCCAAGGCGGCAATCGCGGCCTCACGCGTCTGCTGATCGACGTTCAAGGAAATGAACATCAGCCCGTTGCCAATCTTCTCCTGCCATGTGTCGGCCAGAATAAGCGCGCAGCCCTGCCGCTCGACCTGTGCGACGTGCGCTCTGCCATCCTCCTCGTATCGCCAGGGGCTCGTGAAGCCGAGCCGGTTCACGTAAAAGCGGATCGAGGCCTCAACGTCCGTCACGTGTAGAACGGGCCGCGCAAACCAATCTGTCATACGCAATATCCTCGAATCAAAGCAACTTCTTTCTGCTTGTTGAATTCTACGCCCACCCATGAGTTCTTGGCCTTTTCAGCCACGCCCGAATCGAACTGCAGAAGCCGGTTTCACGGCCGCTGCTGCGATCAGCGCTATTCCAGCCGGAGGGCGTCCGTCGGGCTCACGTTCGAGGCGCGCCAAGCGGGGATGAAGGCGGCGACAAGCGCTCCGACGGCGAGCACCAGGGCGGCGGCGGCAATGGTCGCGGGATCGGTAGCAGTGACGCCGAATAACTGGGATTGTACGAGCTTACCGAGGGCGGCTACACACGGGAGCGCGATGGCCATGCCGATGGCGATCATGACGACCGCGTCGTGCAGGACGAGTCGAATGGCAGAAGCGCCCGTGGCGCCAAGCGCGAGGCGGATGCCGATTTCGCGAGTGCGGCGGGTGACCACGAACGACATCACTCCGTAGAGACCGATCAACGAGAGCATCAGTGCCAGCGCGCCGAAGCTGCCCGAGAGGGCGGCCAAAAGACGCTCGGTGGTGAGCGAGCGGTTGACCTGGTCGTTCAGAGTGCGGAACCAGAGGATCGGCAACTGCGGGTCGGCATTGCGGACGATCTCGCGGATGGACTGAAAAGCCCGCTCGGAGGTGCCACGGATCTTGACGTAAAAGGTGCCGCCGGCGAAATCGTCGCCTTCGAAGAGCGGGAAAAAGGCCTGTTCGGAATCTTCGCGGAGGTTGCGATAGCTGAAATCGGCAACTACGCCGACGATGACGATCGCCGGCTTAACGTCAGGGCCTGAGCCCTCGCCGATGCGGACGCCGATTGGATTGACACCGGTGAGATAGCGTCGGACGAACGCCTGGTTGACAATGGGGGAGCGGCGGCCCATTTCACCAGCGGGACGGATGTCTTGCTCGTCGAAGTTGCGGCCCGCGAGGATGTGAACGTCGAGGGTGGCGAAGAAGCCGGGACTGATGGCGTTCTCCTGGATATCGTGATCGGTCACGATGCGGCGCTCGGTTTGAATGATGAACGGATTGCTCCAGCTTCCGCCGGTAAGAAGGGCATATCGGGCGACGGCGGAGGTGCGGGTGATAGGCAGAGCGCGGACTTCGCTGTCAATCCGTCGGATGAGGCGGGCCGAGTCCGCGCCCGAGTAGCCGTTCTTCTGCGGGGCGAGGGAAAAGGAGACGAGGCGGGTCGTGTCAAAGCCGGGGCCTTTGGTAAGCAGGTCACTGAGGGTGCGCAAGAAAAGCGCGGCGCCCACGACGAGGATCAGGGACAAGGCCACTTGGAAAGTGACAATGCATTTGCGGAGGTTGACCCCGCCGAACGGCGTGCCTGCACGCTCGCGAAGGCCGGCAATGAGGGAATCGCGGCCGGCGTGGAGCGCGGGAGCGAGGCCGCTCGCAAGCCCGGCTGCAAGGCTCGCCAGGAACGCGAAGATGAGCAGACGTAGGCTGACGGTCGGGCGGAGGGCGTGGGCGTCCGCATAGTTGCCGGGCAGGAAAGCAATCAAGGCGCGCACGGCGGCTGGAGCCACGGCCACACCGACCGCGCCCCCGGTGAGGGCAAGCAGTAAGCTGTCCGCGAGCAACTGCCGGCCGATGCGGCCGCGGGAAGCGCCGAGAGCCAGGCGCGTGCCGACCTCGCGGGCGCGGGCCGAACCGCGGGCGAGAAAAAGGCCAGCGACATTCAGACACGCGAGGCCTAAAAGAACACCTGTGACTGCGAACAGTATCCAGAGCGGCTGCGAAAGACTGCGGCGTAGGGGCGAGTAGCCCTGGGGCGCAGCCGTCAGTTGGAGGACAGATGCGAAGTAAAGGCGACGCCTCTCGGCAGTGATGACGGGGAAGCCGGGGCGACGCGTGTTCTCTTCGAGCCACGTTTTGAACCAGCGCTGAAGGCCAGCCTGCGCCCGTGCCGGCGTTAGGTCCGGGCGGAGATAGGCAAGGATCTGCATCCAGCGGGTGGGCTGGTTGTAGAGATCCTCGGAACCGGGGATCGCCTGCGCGTACATCGAGGCGGGAATCCAGAGAGCTGGGGTCGCACCGACATCGACGCCCTGGAAGGCCGCGTTGGCGACACCGATGACCGTCATCGGGTGCTGGTTGATGAGGACCTTGCGACCGACGATGTCCGCTGCCCCGCCGAATTCGGCCTGCCAGAAATCGTTCGAGAGGACTACCACCGGACTGGCTCCCGCAACAGCGTCATCACGCTCTTCGATGACACGTCCCAGAGCGGGACCGACGCCGAGCACCGAGAAATAGCTGCCAGAGACGAGCTCGGCGGGGACGGGCTCCGGATCGCCGCCGGCTGAGAGATTCAGCGGAAGGATGTCCGCGCGGCAGAGGACACCGTCGAAGAATCGGGTTTGTGCCTGGAGATCGCGACAAAGAGGGTACGACATGAGATTGTAAGAGCCGAAACCGCCGACGACGTGGTCGCCCTTCCAATTGAGCAGGACGAGGCGACCGGGGTCGCGGACAGGCAGCGCATGGAGGATCACCTGATCGACCAGTGAGTAGATGGCGGTGGTTGCACCAATACCGAGTGCGAGCGAGAGTAGCGTGGCGGCGGTGAAGCCTGGGCTGCGGAGGAACGATCGGGCGGAGAAGCGGAGATCGTACAGGAAATCGCGGAACCAGCGGGTGAGCCAGACGTCTCGGACTTCCTCGCGCACCTTGGCGACGCCGATCTCGATGGCGACGCGGCGGCGGGCCTCCGAATCGGGAAGGCCGGCACCGATGAGGTCAGCGACGCGGCGATCGAAGTGATATTGGATCTCGCGGTCGAGGCCGCGTTCCAGGGACCTGCGGCGGAGCCAGTTGAAAAGCTGGATCATCGGCTGCCCTCCTCGAAGATCAGGCTGATTGCCCCCGAGAGCCGCGCCCAGCTATCCTTCTCGACGGCGAGCTGGCGGCGCCCGGCGTGCGTAAGGGAGTAGAACTTGGCCTCTCGGCCGGTCTCCGATTCTTTCCACTCGGCGCGAAGCCAGCCTTTCTGCTCGAGGCGGTGAAGGGCGGGATACAGCGATCCCTGGTTTACCTGGACCACTGAGCGCGAGATCTGCTCCAGACGCTGCGCGATCCCGTACCCATGGGCGGGTTCGAGCGAAAGGATTTGGAGAATCAGCATGTCAAGCGTGCCTTGCGGAATGGGAAAACGCGGAGAGGGCATCAAATACCTCAACCTTCTACAGTTACGATACACCGGGGAACGGTCGAAGGTCAAGGTATCGGAACTAAACAGCCAAAGACCGTCAGTATGGTTCTGAAGTATTCATGCAGTAAAGGAGGGTGATGTGTGGCAATTTTTGCGCTCCTTAGTTGCGTCTTCCGATCGTGACCGCTCCGCCGTCCAGCTGATCAACAGCATGCGGTTGGAATTCGCTCATCTCAGCGATGACCAACTCCGCGAGGTCGCGATGCGAGCCGACGACTTGCTCCGGTTCACGGCGGCTGCGGCGGTTGCCGCATCGCGGGTTCTGGGCCAAGAAATGTATGACGTACAGTTGCGCGGCGCGCTGGCTCTCGCTCGCGGCAGCATCGCCGAGATGCAGACCGGCGAGGGCAAAACGCTCGCCGCAGTCCCGACAGTGGCATGGCTCGCAAAAGAACGCAGGGGCGTCCACGTCATGACCGTCAACGACTATCTGGCGTGCCGCGACGCCCGCTGGATGGGGGACATTTACAGGCTTCTCGGTCTCTCTGTCGGCTAC
>JAFASD010000241.1 GCA_019244945.1 Acidobacteriaceae bacterium
TATGCCGTTCGGGAAAAAGCCCGATCTCGCGAGCGGTGTGGAAGTCGATTTCAACAGTGTGTATGAAACAGCGATTGAGCCAGCCATTACGGAATGCGGTTTGGAGTCGATTCGCGGCGATCGCGAACGAACTGGCGGGATCATCCACGCTCCCATGTTCGGTCGCCTGCTGCTTTCGGATTTTGTCATTGCGGATCTGACACTCGCGAATCCAAACGTTTTTTATGAGCTAGGAATCCGCCACACGGCCAGACCGTTCACAACGGTGTTGATTTACTCTCCCATTCACTCGCTGCCGTTCGATGTCGGCATGGTTCGCGCAATCCCGTATACGTTGGAGAACGGCAAACTGACAGATGGAGCAGCCAAGTCCCTGAAAGCCGACATCAAGGCTCGATTGGATGAAGCCATCCGTGGCGCGGCATCAAAGGACAGCCCGCTCTATCAGCTCATGCCGAAATTTCCGAAGATCGACCTTCCGCACGAGATCACAGAGATCTTTCAGGATCAGGTGAGGCACTCCGAGGAGTTCCGCGCTGGTTTAGCAGATGCACGGGCGAAGGGTTCCGATAACGAACGGCTTGCCGCGCTCGAGGAGATTCAGCAAAGCCTCGGCGATTTGAAGACGGCTCAAAGCGAGGTCCTGGTGGATTTGATGCTGTCGTATCGAGACGTGAGCGCTTGGGACCAGATGATAAACCTGGCCAATGAATTTTCGGATCATCTGAAGGCGAACGTCATGGTGCGACAGCAACTCGCCTTGACTCTCAATCGCCGAAACCAACCCGGCGATCGAGATCGAGCCCAAAAACTTTTAGAGGATCTGCTGAAGGAGCAGGGCGCCGACCCCGAGAGTCTAGGAATATTGGGGCGCGTGCACAAAGACCGGTATCGGGAGTTGAAAACCAAAGGAAGTTTTCTCGCCTCCGCGGCGCTCGATGACGCTATCGAGGCGTATCGGAAAGGTTTCGAGAGCGATCCCAGGGATTACTATCCGGGAGTGAATGCGATAACGCTACTTCTTGAAAAAGGCGATCCGGATTCACTCAAAGACGCCGACCGCCTCGTGCCTCTGGTAAGCTTCGCCGTAGCCCGGCGTGGAGGCGCTTCTTCCAACGATTACTGGGACCTGGCGACCACGCTCGAAATGAGCGCGATCGCGAACGACTGGAACATGGCCGGACGAGTACTCCCCAAACTGCTATCCGTCGGGAAGGCCTCCTGGATGATCAAGACCACGCGAGACAATCTGCTTCTGTTGAAAGCAGCACGCGAACGGGCCGCCCAGACCACCGGGCAATTGAACGAGATTATTAGTCGCTTCGACGCGCGATACCAGGAACTCTGCGGATAACTTCCTCCGTTGCGATGCCCGCTACTTGGGCCACTTTTCCGAGACTCCGGTTCCAATTCGTGTCCAGACCTATAATCGAAGCATGAATCGCAGTACCTGGATTGCATCTCGCATGAATGATCCGATTCGCACCCAAATTCATTACGCTCGCTCCGGCCAAGTTACAGGCGAAATGCAGTATATCGCCCAGCGGGAAAACCTGGCTGCTGAACTCATCCGTGATGAGGTCGCGCGCGGGCGCATGATTATCCCAGCGAACTTCCATCATCGCCGGTTAGAGCCCATGTGCATTGGTGTTGCTTCCAAGTGCAAGATCAACGCGAACATCGGGAATTCATCAACCACTTCGAACATCGATGAAGAATTGGAGAAGCTGAATTACGCCGTGAAGTTTGGCGCCGACACCGTGATGGATTTGTCCACCGGTGGCGACATTCCGCGCATTCGCCAAGCCATTATCGACGCGTCGCCTGTGCCCATCGGCACCGTGCCGATCTACGAGGCGCTCAGCCGCGTCCGTCGCGTCGAAGATCTTAACATGAATGTCATGCTCGAGGTCATTGAGGAGCAAGCGGAACAAGGGGTCGATTATATGACGATCCACGCCGGGGTACTGGTGCAATACGTTCCATTGACCCGCAAACGGATCACGGGCATTGTAAGCCGTGGGGGCGCAATTCTCGCCGAGTGGATGGTCAAGAATCACAAGCAAAATTTCCTATACGAGCGCTTCGACGAAATCTGCAGAATTTTCCAAAAGCACGACGTCAGTTTCTCTCTGGGCGACGGACTGCGGCCCGGTTGTCTTGCCGATGCCAGCGACGCTGCCCAATTCGCAGAACTCAAAACGTTAGGAGAGCTTACCAAGAAAGCCTGGGAATACGACGTTCAGGTAATGATCGAAGGCCCCGGGCACATTCCGATGGACCAGATTGCGCTTCAAGTCGAGAAGGAACGCGACATGTGCTTCGAGGCTCCGTTCTACACCCTAGGACCGCTGGTTACCGACATCGCGCCTGGATACGATCACATCACTTCCGCGATTGGGGCAGCCATGATCGGCTGGCACGGCGCTTCGATGCTTTGCTACGTAACGCCGAAGGAGCATCTCGGTCTGCCGAACCGCGAAGACGTCAAGCAAGGCATCATTGCCTATAAAATCGCCGCTCATGCCGCGGACGTGGCCCGCCACCGCCCGGGTGCGCGGAATCGAGATGATGAACTGTCTCGCGCCCGCTTCGCTTTCGACTGGCGCAGGCAATTCGAGTTATCGCTCGATCCCGAAACGGCGCAGGCCATGCATGATGAGACCTTGCCTGAGGAAGGCTTTAAGGATGCTGCCTTCTGCTCGATGTGCGGCCCGAAATTTTGCTCGATGAATCACTCGGCCAAGACGCAAGAATTCACAGAGGCCGATGCCGAAGCCGTGCTGCTGAAAATCTCCTGACGGTCGAGCTAGCTACCGCTTGCGCTGGCCCTTCGCCAGTTTCTTCACTTTTCGCTTGTTAGATCCCCGTGCGACGCCAGAGGCTCGCTTGGCTTTGGGAGCAGCCTTTTTCCGGGCGGCGCGCTTCAACCGCTTTCGCTCCACTCTATCTTCTACATGCTTTGTATTCATTCGTCGAATTCTATTCCTGCGTATTTTTCTACGATCTTCTTCAACCCGTATCCCGGGAAACTAATAGTCAGTTTCGCATCCTCGCCTTCGCCTTCCCGGCGGACAATCACGCCGCGCCCATATTTCGGGTGGTGAACAGTTGTGCCTTTACCGGAGCGCGAGACAGGACGCCTGTCATGCACTTTCGAACTCGAGCCAGGACGCGCTCCGTTCTGAGGTAGCGATGGCGGTGCGCTGGAAGTAGTGGGTTTCTGCTGTTCCGGCCGGCGTGTGAATCCGGAAGGAGGAGGCATTCCGCGTTCTGCAAAGAACTGAGCGATATTATCGACTGAATTGTAAGTCCGACCGGTATATAAATTGCGCTTGGCTGAGGCGCGGACATCATGCTGCTCCGCGTAGAGATCAACTTCTTCGGTGTGGGGTTGCCCGTGAGTGGACAGTTTCTCGCGAAGGCTCGATGGAACCTCGTTGAGGAAACGCGAGGGCAGACAGACTTCGGGCTGCGCTCCGCCAAATTTGCGACGGTAACGCGCCCAGGTCAGGTAAAGACGCTTTTGAGCGCGAGTCATACCGACGTAGCAGAGCCTCCGCTCTTCTTCCATGGCTGCCTCTGAGGTTGTCAAAGAACGGCTGTGCGGAAAAATGCCCTCTTCTAACCCAGCCAAGAAGACGTTGCTGAACTCGAGGCCTTTGGCGTTGTGAATTGTCAGCAATGACACTGTCGCGCGCTCATCGACTGCATCGGCGTCAGAGACCAGGGCAGCGTGATCCAAGAAATCGGCCGGGGATTCGCCGCGTTCCGCTGCTTCTGCAGCGGCATTTACCAATTCTTCCAAGTTTCCTAGGCGCGACTCGGAATCCGGCGAGTCATCGGTTCTAAGCATCGCCTCATAACCGCTGTCCCGAAGAATCGCGCGCAAAGTTTCATGGACGGATTGGGTTTCTACGACCTCACGCAACGGTCGCAACAGATTCAGAAACGATTTGACAGCCGATTCCGCTCGGGAGGGGAATACACTATTTTCGAGCATCTTCGGAAGAGCGCTCCACAGAGTCAATCCGTGATCGAGCGCGTATCGCTCGATTTGTTCGATGGTGCCTTTGCCGATTCCTCGCGCCGGGGTGTTGATGATTCGGAGGAGGCTGATGGAGTCGTGCGGGCTCAGCAACACTTTGAGATAGGCGAGGATGTCTTTGACTTCCGCACGCTGATAGAAACTGAATCCGCCAATCACGAGGTATTTGCGCCCATACCTCCGCAGGGCCTCTTCAATCTGCCTGGACTGAAAGTTCGTGCGATACAGTACGCCAACGCGCTCTAAGGGGTGTTTCGCGAGCAGTTTTTCGATTGTGTCCGCGATAAAGAGTGCCTCGTTTTCGCCGTCGGGCGCCTCGTAGTAGCCGATCTTCGCGCCCGCATCCGAGTTGGTCCAAAGCGACTTGCCCTTGCGCTCCTGGTTATTTGCAACCACCGCGCTGGCCGCATCCAGAATGTTCTTGGTCGAACGGTAGTTCTGCTCCAGCCGGATGACGATTGCATCGGGATAATCGTCTTCAAAATCGAGAATGTTGCGAATATCCGCGCCGCGCCAGCCGTAGATCGACTGGTCCTCGTCCCCCACCACACAGACGTTGTGGCGCATCTCAGTCAGCAAACGCATCAACTCATACTGGCTGCGATTCGTATCCTGATACTCATCAATCATCAGGAACTCGTAACGGCGGTTGTAGATCTGGCGCAGAGCCTCATCGTGCCGCAAGAGTCGCACGGATTCGAGGAGCAAATCATCGAAATCGAGCGCATTCGCCTGATTGAGTTTTTCTTCGTAAAGCTCGAAAATTTTAGCCAACCGCGTGAGCTTCGGATCAGTGGCGGCCTTATACCAGTCCTGCGGAGTTTGATCGTGACTCTTGGCGTGACTAATGCGTGAGAGCACCGCGCGGTACTGCATGAATTTCTCATCCAGGCCGAGCTGCTTGTACACCGATTTCATCAATCCAAGCTGGTCATCATCGTCGTAAATCGTGAACTGGCGCGTAAAGCCGGGGCGAATCTCAGCTAAAGATGCGCCATCGCGCCTCAGGAGGCGAACACAAAATGAGTGAAAGGTGGAAATGAAAGGGGTGTTGACAGTATTCGTATCGCCGAGCAAAGCGGTGACGCGCTGGCGCATCTCATCCGCGGCTTTGTTTGTGAAGGTGACGGCGAGCACTGCGGGTCCGGGAATGCGATGACCAGCGATCAGGTGGGCGATGCGATGCGTGATCACACGCGTTTTTCCGCTTCCCGCGCCTGCAATCAGCAGCAGCGGACCTTCTACGTGCGTGACAGCTTCGCGTTGTTGCGGATTTAGGCCTGCAAGAAAATCCATGAAAGAGCGGAAGGGGGGAGCGCTTTCAGAATAACATCGGAAATGCAGGGGGCAGCCATTCAGTAGTCTAGAAAGAGCGGTCTCTTTCGCTAATGTCCCGCCGGCTCGTGTCCGCTTTCATCGCGCTGCTTGCGTTGTTTGCGCTTGTGGCTGCCCGCCCGAGAGCAAACGTCGATCCTGTCTTTGCGCAGATCGATTCGATTGTGAAGTCTTTATCTGAGATAACCGGGCTTCCGGAAAAGCACACCGTGCCGTATGGACGCATGTCCAAGCGTCAGCTACGCCAGTTTCTGAGCAAACGCATTAAGAAAACACTCATGCCGGAAGAGATTCGCGCGGATGAGCTGGCGCTCAAAATGTTTGGATTGGTGCCGCAAGATTTCGATCTCAAGAAATCGACCATCGACCTACTTACAGAGCAAGCTGCCGCTTTCTACGATTACGACGAGAAGAAGCTGTTCCTTCTAGATGACTCCTCTTTCGATTCCGAGACCACGACTTTAGCTCACGAGCTCTCTCACGCGTTGGCCGACCAACACTTTGACCTTAGTAAGTTTATGGAGGAAACGCCATCGAACGACGACGAAAATCTGGCTCATACCGCTGTCGTCGAAGGGCAGGCGTCCTGGCTGATGATCGCGTACGGTCTAAAGCAATCCGGCCAAGCTCCAGTCCCCACTCCGGAGATGTTGAGCTCTGTGGTGGATTCGAGCGAAACGTCGATGCAGGAATACCCGGTTTTGAAAGGTTCGCCTCTATACATCCAGCAGTCGCTGCTTTTTCCTTATACGGAGGGAACTCTTTTCTTTGATGCCGTTTACAAAAAGATGGGGAAAGAAGCGTTTCGAAGTGTATTCGAACACGCTCCAGTGGATTCCGCCGAAATAATCCATCCGGACCGCTATTTCGCGCATGAGAAGCCGGCGAAGCCCGATCTGCCCAAATTCACTCCAGCCAATGGAGGCAAAGAGATTACGGAGGGTTCGGTTGGAGAATTCGATCACGAGATGTTGATTCGGCAGTACGCGGGAGAAAAGGAGGCGGGCCTCATTGCGCCCCACCTGCGCGGGGGCCAATTCAAAATTCTTGAATCCGGGAAACAGCATAAACCGGTGCTCGAATACGCCTCTGCATGGGATTCGGAGGCTCAGGCGACGAGATTCTTCTCCTGGTATGAGAAGATCCTGCAAGCGAAATGGAAACATTGCGACGTCTCCCTGTCCGCCATTGATATCTTCGCGGGTACAGGAGATAACGGCTATTTTGTGATCCGTCTTACAGGCAGCACGGTGACCAGCGTGGAAGGATTGAACGATGTGGAGGAATGGAAACGTTTGAAGACACCCTCGGCTGTGCAATCTGCCTCGAAAGTTGCATTTGTTTCGAGGATTGTTGCAGCTCGATGATAGCGGTCACCTAATACCTGGCTTGTTTTCTCGAAGGCTCATTGAACCCGAATGGTTAGATCATGCGTCGCCGGAAGAAGCGCGCCCCAATCTGGACGATCTTATCCGCATAAACCGCTATTGGGGTGGGCATTCGGTTTTGCGCAAGGTGATGGGGCGAGTTGCGGAAAAGGGTGAGCGATTCACTCTGCTCGACATTGGGGCTGCATCAGGAGACTCCGCGAGGGTCATAAACGAGCTGTTTCCGGAGGCTACCGTCACGAATCTCGACCGCAACGCGGTGAACCTGGCAGGTGCGGCGCAACCGAAGCTGATCGCGGACGCATTCAAGCTGCCCTTTCTCGAGCGCAGCTTCGATTACGTATTATGCACTCTTTTCCTGCATCACTTTCCCGACGAAGAGGTGATCACGTTGCTAAACAGCTTTTATGGTTTGGCTCGAAAAGCGCTGGTCGTGTGCGATTTGGAAAGGCATATTTTGCCGTATTGTTTTCTGCCGGCCACAGCAGCGTTTCTGAATTGGCAACGAATCACACTGCACGACGGACCAATTTCGGTTCGAGCGTCGTTTCGCGCGGGTGAGCTTTCGCAACTGGCGAAGTTGGCCGGAATCAAGAACCCCGTCGTGGAGGTCCATAGGCCAGCATTCCGACTTTCTTTAGTGGGATTGAAGGAAGGGCTTCAGGTCTAGCGCTGAAAGACAGCTAGGCCGGTGGGCACTCGGAGGAAGATACCCACCGGCAGGCGCACTGAGCCATTGCAGGAGGTGCGCCAACTTGTTGGCGTCCAGCATACGGGCAACGAACGTAGCCAAACACACCTAACTTCGGACAGCGGCTCGAATCCAAGTAACCGCTTCCTTAAGACCATTGGACGGCGCAGAGCGAAATTGATTACGCGAAGTTAATATGAACCGTCCATTAAGTATAGGTTACTTGATCTGGCGTTGTGAGAGGTTTGTTCCAGATAATTTCGCTCGGTTTTCCGACCACAACCCAGTACCCCAGTACTCCGAAGAGCAGAATCGCCGAGGCAATCGCGAACGCGGTAAAAAACGAATGCATCTCTTGCAGAGCGACACCGCTGATATACGGGGCGGCCATACCGGCGAAGTTTCCCACGCAATTCTGAAAACCGGTC
>JAFASD010000294.1 GCA_019244945.1 Acidobacteriaceae bacterium
TACCGGTTTGAGAATCTTCCGGTCGGCACGTACACGATCACGGTGAACGCCGCAGGATTCGCGAAATCGGAAGTTCAGAACGTCAGCGTGGAACTGAACCAGACCGTCACGACAAACGTGACGTTAGCCGTCGGTAAGTCGACCACCAGTGTTGAGGTCTCGACAGCCGCGGTTGCCATCGATACAACCACGGCTCAGGTGCAAAGCACCTTTGAAACAAAGCAGATTACAGATCTGCCGGTGACGGCCACAGGCTCTGGCGTATTGAACCTGGCCTTATTGGCTCCCGGCGTCGGTACTAGTGGTACAGTTGGCGCCGGCACAGGTCCATCTGTCGGTGGTCAGCGCCCGCGTAATAACAACTTCACAATTGAAGGCATAGACAACAACAGCGGCAGCGTAACAGGACCCCTGGTGAGCCTACCCAACGACTCGGTCGCAGAATTCAGTTCTCTTCAGAATCAGTATTCTCCCGACTTCGGCCATTCATCCGGCGGCCAGTTCAACACGATCGTGAAGAGCGGAACCAATCAATTCCACGGTATGCTCTACGAATACTTCCAGAACCGAGATTTGAATGCCGCGGACAACCTTGCCGCGGTAAGCGGGACGCCTCTTCACCCCCGCTATGACAACAACCGGTTCGGCGGAAACGTTGGCGGCCCGATTAAGCACAACAAGCTGTTCTTCTTCGTCGATTACGAATATAACCCCGTCGGAGCGGCCGGAACACCTGGCCAACTCTTTGCTCCCACACAAGCGGGCTTGGCGACGATAACCGCTACCCCCGGAATCAATCAGAACAACTTCAACACTTTCAAGAAGTATGTGCCGGTTGCTTCGTCCTCCTGCGCCGGCTCTGCCAATTGCCCAAGTGTTCCTCTTGGTTCGCTCGCGATTGGCGCCCTATACAACTTCAACGGAACCCCGCCCGGAAGCATTGATGTCGGCCAGATCCCTGTCACGTCTCCTAGCTACACAAACAACGAAGCGGGAGTGGCTTCGATTGACTACAATATCTCGGACCGAGACTCGTTGCGGGGACGTTTCGTTCTGAACCGGACAGGCTCAATCGATACTGCGGCGAACCTGCCGGTCTTTTTCCAAACCGTTCCTACTAACGCCTACCTCGTGACGTTCTCGGAGTACCACAATTTCACCCCCACTGTTATCAATGAGCTGCGTGGTGGTTACAATCGCTCTTCCAACATCACGCCGGCGGGCAACTTTTCGTTTCCTGGTTTGGACCAATTTCCAAATCTCGTTTACAACGATTTGAGCTTACAGGTGGGTCCCGACGGGAATGCTCCGCAATACGGTTATCAGAACGTTTATCAATTGACGGATAATCTCACCTGGACCAAGGGTGCGCACAGTTTCAAAGTCGGCTTTGACGGCGAGCGCAATGTCTCCCCGCAAAGCTTTACCCAGCGTGCGCGGGGTGATTATGAATACAGCTATCTAAGCGACTACCTTTTCGACTACACACCAGACCTTCTCGGCGAGCGGTCGGCCGGCAATCCGGTCTATTGGGGTAATCGCTGGCTGTTTGGCTGGTACGCCAATGACGTCTGGAAACTTAAGCCAAATCTCACCATTAATCTTGGTCTCCGCTATGAATACGAAACCGTGCCGGCATCCGAGAACAACCAGACGCTCAATGCAATCGCCAGCGTTCCGGGATTGATTACCTTCGGGGCGCCACAACCTCAGACGGATAACATCATGCCGAGAGTCGGTATCGCGTATTCGCCTGGAACGAGCGGCAAAACATCCATCCGCGCCGGCTTCGGCATCAATTACGATGTGTTGTACGACAACTTAGGTCTCTTGACCCTCCCTCCCGAACTTTCGACCACGCAGGATGCGATTGGCAACGGCGCCAGCAACTTCTTGGCAAACGGCGGATTGCCTCCCACCGGACCAGCCGCCAACTTCACGGCTGCTGAGGCTCGCAAGAAAACAGCCGGTTTTGTGCCAAATGTGCTGCGGCCTAAGTCGTATCAATGGAACATCGGAATCCAGCACGAATTTGCTGGAAATTACATTTTCGAAACTCGATATCTTGGCACTCGGGGTACTGACCTTGACATTCAGGATCAACTCGACAAACAGCCGATCGTGAATGCATCCAATGCTCTGCCGGTTTACTGGTCCATGCCCAGCCAAGCAACCCTGAACTCGTTGACGAGCACTCAAGCCGCGCTCTTGGCGAACTATCCCACCCCCGGAGCGATCGTGCCTGCTTATTACAATGCGGGATTCCGATCGAACATCACCTCCTACCAGCCTTACGGCAACTCCGTTTACCACGGCTGGGCGAATCAGTTGACCCGCCGCTTCAACAACGGTCTTCAGTTCATAGGTTCTTACACTTGGAGTCACGCCATTGACGATTCAACGGCGGATGTCTTCTCGACAGTGACAACTCCTCGCCGCCCGGAAGATTCGCAGGACCTTCGTCAGGACCGCTCCAGCTCTGCATTAGATCATCGCCAGCGTTTCAGCTTTGAGATGGTCTATGACGTACCGTTCTTCAAACATTCCAACTGGTTCATGAAAAACATCCTCGGGAATTGGGAACTTGCTCCGATCTACACCTATCAAACTGGAACCTTCTGGACGGTGGAGAGCGGTGTCGATTCCAACTTGAACGGCGATTCCTGGCCTGACCGGGCCTTTGTAAACCCGAATGGCGGAAACCCGGCCATCGGTTCGGGGGTCACTGCTCTCACCAACACGAATGGAGATGTTGTTGCGTTCCTCGTCAACAATCCCGCCGCCGCGTATGCCCAAGGGCCGAAAGGCACACTTCCAAATGGCGGCCGGAATACGAGGAAGTTCAACCCAATCGATGACGTCGATGTCACCGCTGCCAAGCGCTTCAACTTTACGGAGCGGTCGTCGCTGGAATTCTCGGCGCGTCTATTCAACGTACTCAATCATCCGCAATATGTGGGTGGCTCCATTAACGACGTTGCGCCAGTGGCTGCAACCAGTGAAAGCCAGCGCGAATTTCTGGAACCGCAGAACCAGTTCTTTGGCCAACTCTCTCAGGTATGGTCAAGCAATCCGCGCTCGATGGTTCTCGCTCTGAAGTTCATCTTCTAAGACACTCCTAGTCTGTTTTCCGCGCTTTACCCCCGAGCGCCAGATTCCAACGAATCTGGCGCTCGTTCTCTTTTCGGATCGCTTAGACCTACAGATGGTGCAGGAATTCGTAATCTAATTTAATGGCTTCCATCGCCGACATCTCTGTGAATGGCGGCTCCTGTTCGACGTAGTATTGCTCGACATGGCCGCTCTTTGCAGCTTCGAAAACGCGCTTGTAATCAATGCCGCCGCGGCCTAGCTCCGTGGGCTTCGGGGCTTCAGGACCGCTGAGATTGAGCGATGGAGGTCCGGATTTGAAGGCCTTAATATGCAGCAAGCGAATGCGATCTGGATACTTTTTCAGATACTCGACAGGGTCGTATCCCGCGGCTGAAACCCAACCACAATCCATTTCCATTTTGACGAGTTCGGGGTCAGTAGACCGCAGCAAGGTATCGTAGGCGGTGACGTCGCCGAATTTCTTGAACTCCAAATTGTGATTGTGATACGCGTACTGCAGCCCGCGCTCGTGAGCTTGCCTGCCGAGCTCGTTGCTGGTCTCGGCGCTGCGTTTATAATCATCGAGCGTCATCCGCTCCAAGACCTTCATGAAGGCGTTGACATCGGGCTTGCCGGACAGGGCAGCAAAGGCCGATGGCGGGGGATTGAACGATGTAACGACGTATCGCGCGCCGAGTTCTTTTGCAAAATCCATGAACTGCGCGGGGGTTCTCTGAAAATCGAACATATGAGCGCTGCGGCAAGTGAGGCCGGCATTGCTGAAGCTCGCACGAAGTTCGCCGGCAGATTTGTTGAAAGTTTGCGCCAGCTCGACTTCGGCGTAACCGATCGCGGCGATTTGCTTGAGAGTACCCTTGAAATCTTTGCCGAGCTGATCGCCCACTGTATAGAGCTGGAGACCGATGGGCTTGTTGAGCGGATTGGCCCGCAGAGGAGTGGGATGAGTCATAAAGGCGGCGACCCCACCGATCGTTGAGACAAAGGCGCGGCGGGTTTTCGACATAGGGCGAATTTATCACACGGGTCTAAATTCGGACTTAGTTACACTTTGGGCTAGACGCATGTCTGAGCAGAAAGACCGGAGTTGGGAGCTCGAGGTCTCTAGAGGCGATAAGACGGCGCTGGATGCGGCAATGCCGGCGCTCTATCAGGAACTTCGCCGGATTGCGAAAGAGTATCTGTCACGGGAGAGGCCCGATCATACGCTTCAGCCAACGGCATTGGTTCACGAAGCGTATCTGAGATTGGTTCAGCAACATAAGATCGATTGGTCGTGCCGCGAACAGGTGCTGGGGATAGCGGCGCGCATGATGCGTCGGATATTGGTGAATTACGCACTGGCGCGGGGAACGAAGAAACGCGCTGCGGCGCTCCGTGTCACTGCTGACCTGGAAGGCCTCGAGATGCGAGCATTCGAGCTCGAGGATCTGGACCTGGCCTTGGATCGGCTGGCGGAGATTGATCCACGTCAAGCACAGGTTGTGGAACTGCGGTTTTTCAGCGGGCTAACGATCGAAGAGGCTGCCTCGGTCCTGGGCATCTCTCCGGAAACCGTAAAACGCGAATGGCGGACTGCGCGCTTGTGGCTTGCGCATGAGGTAGGCCGGCACTCCAAAAGCGCTTGGTCAAAATGAAACAAGAGATGAATGCCGCACGCTGGCAGCAGGTTAAATCGATTCTCGATCAGGCTCTCGAAGTTCCTTCGGATGGACGCGAGCAGTTTGTAACCGGAGTTTGCGCGGGAGATGCAGCGCTTTGCGAAGAGGTCAAGGAATTTCTCGATTCCAGTGAACGTGCCGACCAATTGCTCTCCGAGGATGGTCTTGAAGAAGTAATTCCAACCGATATTGCCAGCTCTTATAATTTGCCGGCACGCATCGGGCCCTACAGTATTCTTCGGGAAATCGGTCGGGGAGGGATGAGCATTGTTTGCCTTGCAAGGCGCGACGATGGCGAGTACGACCGGCTAGTAGCGCTGAAACTGATCGGCAATGGAGTTCATCGCGCAAAATTTGCGAAGCTGTTTTGGCGCGAGCGACAGATATTGGCGCAGCTCGATCATCCGAATATCGCGAGATTGCTGGACGGAGGGACAACGGAAGCGGGCCAGCCCTACTATGCGATGGAGTTTGTGGAAGGCGAGCCGCTCGATAAATATTTCGAACGGCGTTCTGCGAGCCTGCAGGAGAAGCTCGAGCTTTTTATTTCCATCTGCTCGGCAGTCAGCTACGCGCATCGCAATCTGATTATTCATCGGGATTTAAAGCCAAAGAATGTGCTGGTCACCAACGACGGTGTTCCCAAGCTGCTGGATTTCGGGGTGGCCGGAATCATGGCAGATGGGGCGCAATTAGAGACGACGACGGGCATTCCGCTGACACCGCTATACGCGAGTCCGGAGCAGATTGAAGGGAAGCCTCTGACGGTAGCAACGGATATCTATTCGCTCGGCGTGCTGTTGTATGAGCTGCTAAGCGGGCGCCATCCATATGGTGTACGCGAAGGCACGGCAGCGGCTCTCCAGGCGATCGTGAAGGAGAACCCGCTACCGCTCGAAGAACAGACGAAAGGAATTCCAGCAGATCTAGAAAAGATCGTAATGATGGCACTACGCAAAGAACCCGAGCGCAGGTATGCGACTGTGGACGCATTCTGCCAGGACATATTAGATTTTCTCGATGGTTTCCCGGTGCATGCCGCTCCGGATACATTTCTCTACCGATTCTCGAAGTTTGCCAAGCGCAATCGGCTCGCGTTGGTGGCCGCAAGTATCGCGCTACTGGGAATGACGTTTTCCGGAATCATTATTTGGCGCGAAAAACAACAAGCCGAAATTCGCTTCCAGCAGGTGCGGCGGCTCGCGCACTCGGTCGTGTTCGAGCTGGATGACGCGATTCGGGATCTGCCAGGCTCAAGCCGGGCCCGCGAGCTACTGATTGCGCGCGGTCTGGAATACCTGAATGCACTCGCGAGGAACCGGGGCGCCGACCCAACGCTCACGCTCGAATTGGCCCAGGCGTATCGGAAAATCGGGGCCGCTCAAGGCGATTTAGAACAGGCGAATGCGGGTGACCCAAAAGGAGCGCTGGCGAGTTATAGCAAGGCGCGATCGCTGCTACTCGATTTGCGCAGAGAAGAGCCAAGCAATCGCAACGTGGAACGATCGCTTGCGCTGGTGGATAACGACATCGCGGTCCTTTCGCCGCGGGCGGGCCTGGGGCGAGTGCTTGAGATACGAAAAGAAGCCATCTCGCTTTTCGAAGACATTGCGCGCACGAGTTCCGGGCCGGACGGGCTAAAGGATTTGGCTCTGGCGCATTTCTATTTAGCGTTTGCTGAAACGGAAGATCAGAAGTTTCAGGAGGCGCGGCCAATCTGGAAGGAGGCGCTTGCAGATTATTCCCGAATTCAGCAATTAGAGAATAACTCTGCGGAGTCCCGAAGAAATGTAGCGTTGGTGGAAAAACGAATTGGCAGCGTGTATTACGCATTGGGCGACTATCCGGATTCGGTTGCGCACGATCGCAAAGCAGCGGAGATCGATGAAGGGCGTGTGGCAGCGGAGCCTCAGAACCCGACCGCCAGCATGGACTTATCTTTCGATTTGGTGGAGTTGGGCTGGTCTTCACACGAACTACGGGACGAGAATCAGTCCATTGACGCCCTGAATCGCGCGATTGCCTTGCGACGGCAAGTAGCGGCGACCGATCCGCATGATTTCCGAGCGCAATCCGAACTGGAAATGGTGCTTCGCATCGCCGGTGTCGTCAGAACAGAAGCTGGATTCTTGAATGAAGGCTTAAGCTTTGAGCAACAAGCAGAGAATGTAGGCGCGTCACTCCATGCCCGTGATCCCAGGAATCTAGAAGAAAGCGTGAGCTTTGCTTTGGACTGCTTTGAGCTGGGCAATGTCTATCGCGCGATTGCCTTAAAGCAGAGAGGGCCAGACGCTGCAAACTGGCGGGCAGCGCTCAAGAGTTTTCAGCAATCGCAAGAGGTTGCAGGAAACATACCGGCTACAGCTTTCGACGATTCGAGCGATCGGGAGAAGTTATCGAAGCTGCCGGAGAGAATTGCGGAATGTTTGCAGAACGTTCGGGATTAGAAGAACTTTTCTGAGGTCTACCGAAACTCTTCCTGCAATCGATCGAGCTCCGCAGCCCCCGGACAGAGCTTCTCGTACGGAAGCTTCGTCATGGGCACATCGGAAGTGCGGTTCATCTCATGCAGATCGCTGACGGTTTCATCGACGAATAGCAAACCGGTCACGATTTCACCTTTGCTCTGCTGTTGCTGCAAATATTCGATTGCTTTTTTGCGATCAGTGGGATCGTAGTCTGCCGGAATCGATCTGAATTGAAGAACGCTGCCATCATGCATGGTGACCGCGGTCACGCCATTTTGCCCGATGGTGGCC
>JAFASD010000411.1 GCA_019244945.1 Acidobacteriaceae bacterium
CCAGCATCGCGATCATGGCGCCGATCTCGAGCTTCCCCGCCCCGGCCACCACTCCAACGGTAAACAGCAAAGAGTCGCCAGGCAAAAAGAATCCGATCAACAGACCGCTTTCCGCGAATACCACCGCGAAGAGAACCGCGTACCCAATCCAACCTGTCATGACCGTGGATAACAGCAGGATCAGTTGATTGGGATCGGTCAGACTCCGAATGAACTGGATAAACTCGGTGAGCAATCTGGTTCCCTAGCCCTGGTAAGAGCCGACGATCTGCTCTACGGCCGCTTGATTAATCTTGATCTTGCCGCGCCGCCTCAACTCTGAGACCACGCTTGCGCGGAACAACGGCTGCTGCATCGCTTGCCGTTGCTGCGTCAGGTTCTGAACGATTGAATCTTTATTCTTGACAAATTGGGTCATGTCTGCGGGTATTTTTTGAGTCACCTTGCAGACGAATTGACCGGCCTGCGCAGCCACTGGCCCAACCACATCGCCGGTATTCCCCTTGAAAGCGGCCGACAGCATACTCGCTGCGCCGATGCCTTCCGCCGCCCCATCAATCGTGAAAGGCGCTGCCGTTTTCACCGTTAATCCGTATTCCTTTGCGAGCGCCTCCAGGCTTTCACCCTTGCGCGCGCGGTCAGCCGCACTCTTCGCGGCATCCTGCGACAGCCGCGTGGATTCGGCGGTAATGTAATGCTGCAGAACGTCGCCTTCAACTTCGGTGTATTCCGCGTTCCGCGCGGGTATCACATTCGTAATGACCGCGAAGCTGTCTTTGCTCTGGCTTTCGACATCCACAACATCCGTCACTGCGCCTTTCGACGCCGAGAAAATCGAGTGCATAACCTCCGGCTGCGTTCCCATTTCGGGCATAGTGCCAGTGCTTACGAAGTTGCTGAGTTTGAAAAATTTCAGATTGTACTTCTTCGCGATTGCCTCCGCCTGTGCCGGATTGCGCGCAATCTCTGCATGAGCGGCATCCATGGCATTTTTCAAATTGTCGGCCCCAGCTTGTTTCTGATCCTCTGCAATAAGCTGCGGCTTCACTTCTTCAAAGCTCTGCGTGTGCCCAGCCTGCTTGTCTTCGACCTGAATGATGTGGTATCCGTATTCCGTCTCTATAACCCCGCTCAGCGTCCCCGGCTTCAGGGAGAATGCCGTCTTTTCGAAGTTGGGAACAGTCTGGCCGCGCACAATCCAACCCAATTCGCCGCCCTTCTGCGCCGATCCAGGATCATCGGAGTTCTTCTTGGCTAGCTCCGCGAATTCTCCGCCATGCTGGAGCTGCTTCAACAGGTCCTCCGCTTTCGCTTTGAGCTTGGGAGCTTCTTCTTTCGGTTTACCTTGCGTCTTAATCAGAATGTGCCGCACTTTCACGCGTTCCGGTAACTGATAAGTATCCAAGCTGTCCTGATACTCTCTCCGTAGCTGATCGTCGGAAATTTTTGCGGCTTGCACGAAATCCGCTGTTGTGCCCACGATCAACTCGAAATCCCGCTTTTCGGGGGTGCGGAACAGAGATCGATTCTTGTCGAAGTAGGCCTTCATCGCCGCCGGGTCTTTGTTGACCTTCGATGTAAAATCCTTGGCCTCGAAGGCCAGATATTCGAGTCCAACTTTCAGATTCTTCCGCGCGTATTCAGCCTTGGCGTCTTGATCGGACACAATCAACGATTGCAGCTCCATAGTTTCGAGACGCATTCCCAACATCGCGTCACGTCGCTGTTTCTCGTAATCCGCCACCGTGATGCTTTGCTGCGCCAACGCCGCTTGATAAATGCTCATGTCAAACTTCCCACCCAGCTGGCTGGAGACCTCGTTTTGGATGGCGTCGGCGAGCTCCGCGTCTGAAATGCGCAGACCCATTTCCCGTGCTTTATACGCCATCGCCTTCGCTTCGATCAGCTGGCTCACCAGCGACGGAACGTACATCGCGAGAAGACCTTTCGGCAAGTTGCTTTGATTCCGAGTGAGACGCTGAATCGCGCGCTGGACATCGATAGTGGTTACCTGATCGTCGCCAACCGCCGCAACGATGTTCTGGCCGGTCGGCCCACTTGCACCCCCGTAGCCACCAGGGACCAGATAGGCCAGCATCGAAATCGCGACTAAACC
>JAFASD010000476.1 GCA_019244945.1 Acidobacteriaceae bacterium
CCCCTTTGTACTGCCACAGTACCCGAGCGTTGCCATTGAGATCGACATACAAAAGCGTGCCGCCCTGGCCCGAAGCAGACCAGCAGTACGTGCCCTTCCCGTCGGGCGACCAGTTAAGACCTGTGATGTTCGGCCAACCCTTCACCGCGATTTCCCGGTCGGAACCGCCCGATAGCGAAAGCAGGCGAATGTGAATTTCCGGCTCATCGGATTTGGCAAACGCAAAGATATTCCCATCCGGAGACAGTTCATCAACGAATTGAGCTGTTGGGTCCGCCTGTATGGTCCGTAGCACCTTGCCTCTGCCTTTCAGAGGATCAAACGAGGTGAGCGTCATCTGTTTCCTGTCCTGGCTCTCCTCGATGACTACGCAGAGGCTGGCTGGGGCGCGGGCGCAACTATAGTCCAAATCATGCCCCCGGATTTCCAGCACAGCCTGGAGAGCGCCACCACCGACAGGAATGCGCATCAGGCGATTGCTTGTATCAGCCACCCCCTTCGGCCTCGCTACGTAGAGTATCCATGCACCATCGGCGCTGAGGCGTGGGAAAACGGCCTGTTGCGGCCCCGTGATCACCGGCTGAGCTCCATCCTCACCGATTCCCTGCTTGAAGACGCCCTCTGTTCCATTACGGTCGGAATAGAACAGTACAGCTTTGCTGTCCGGCATCCACGCGTAGGGAACATCGTTGGCTTCGTCATTCGTCAGGCGGCGAGGAGGGTTCATCCGCGTGCCGCCTGCTCCGAGCTCGCCTAAGTAGATCTGATCCTGAGACGTGCGCTTCAGGAACACCAGGCGCTTGCCATCCGCACTAGCGCCTAAGCCCCCAATGATGGACCCGGCCCATTGGGTGATGCGTTTGGGCTGGCCGGTGGGCGTGCCGCGAGCATTGATGCCGATTTGCCAAAGATTGTAATCGTTCGTTCCTGGAGATTCCTCCCGCGAGTAGAGGATCCGCCCGTCGGGAAGCCAGCAAACACCGCGAAGGTAGAGCTTCGGACTCGATAGAACCACGGTCCGGTTCGCCCCTTTCGGGTCAGAGGTTTCCATCGAAAAAGGGTAGCCGTCGCGAGTTCGCTGGTACTTCACGAATACCAGGCGCTGTCCATCCGGCGACCATCCCGCACCCCTGAGAAACTCGTCCGTTCTTAGCGCGAGAACCTTTTCCGGGTTCTGCCCTTGGCCGTCCGCCATCCAGATTTCGCGATCATAGCCCCCGGCTATCACAGGGACGAAAATGATGCGTGTGCCATCGGGCGAAACTCCGAGCCCCCTTGCCCCTTCGCGGAGCTCGCGTGGTGATTGACCCAGCATCGAGACTGTCCACATGCTCCCGTGCTCGTCGCCCTGATCTGCATCAGCGAGCAGTTGCGTACCGTCTGGAAACCACGAGGCCACGGACCACGCGGCATCGGCAGGGATGGCAGAGGGCTTTGGAATCGGGCGCTCTTCGCCGGTAGAAATCAGCTTGACGTGGATCCCGGTTGGGTCGGAATAAGCGAGGTATCTCCCATCGGGAGAAATGGCGGCCCTATCGATCGTGTTCTCACTCGAACTGAATGTCAGTCGCTTTTGCGTTAGCTCGATGGGAGGTGCGGAAGGACGATGTAGGAGAAACCAAGCGATGGCGGCTAGCAGCGCGACGGCGATGACGCTCATAATCACGGCTTTTTTATGCCGGTTCACCAGCGCGGCAACAATGGCGGAATCCGAACTCGACTGCTTCGGGATTGGGCTACCTGCTGCAGTGTCCGGCGCTGACCTAGTCTGCGATTCGAGCTGCCCGGAACTAGCGTCGCGCTTCAGACGCTTCAGATCGGTGCGGATGTCAGAGGCATGCTGATAACGCAGGTCGCGGTCCTTCTCCAGCGCCTTGTGAATGATTCGATCCAGCTCGGCTGGAAGACTGGGATTTATTTGCCTTGGCGGAGCGGGCCGTTTATTTAAGATGGCGTCGAAGATCACGGCTGTCGCAGTGCCGGATGCGGCCGGACGGCCGACTGCCATCTCGTACAGCACGGCGCCGAAGCTAAACAGATCGGTGCGTGGATCCAGTTCTTCGCCGCGGGCCTGCTCGGGCGACATGTAAGCAACCGTGCCGACGGTCGTGCCCGGACTTGTCAGGTGGTCGGCGTCGAGCCAGCCGGTCAGCAGAGCGGAAGCATCCCCCTCCGCTTCGGAACCCGGTGCGTGTTGATGCGCGCCCGGCTCCTGCAGCTTCGCCAGGCCGAAATCCATAATTTTCGCGACCCCGCGAGTGGTGATGAAGATATTCGCGGGCTTGATATCGCGATGGATGATGCCTTTCGAATGGGCTGCATCCAGACCGTCGGCAATCTGAATTGAATAATCGAGCAGCCGGTCTAAATCAAGAGGCTTGCCTTCGATGACGTGCTTGAGCGTCTTGCCTTCCAGCAACTCCATCGCGATCAGCGGCTGCCCATCCGATTCGTCGATGTCGTGGATCGTGCAGATGTTCGGATGATTGAGAGCCGAGGCCGCCTGCGCTTCCCGCTGAAACCGCTCC
>JAFASD010000491.1 GCA_019244945.1 Acidobacteriaceae bacterium
TCCGATCCGCAAGAAACAAGCACGGTCGCTGGCCCGAAGATTTCTTTGTGAAGCTCCTCATTCCGCAACCAGGTGTCTGCGTGAGTAACCAGAATTCCAGGCCGGCCTTCCGTGCGTTCCGCTTCAGCTCCCCGTGCAGCCTCGAAGAAGCGGACACCTTTCACTTGGGAAGCCTTCTGAAAATCTGCTGCGTACGCGTCACGAATACCCGCGTTCAGCATCGTTCCCGGAGAGGACTCTTCGAAGTTGCCGATCAGAAGCTCTCGGAACTTTGTGAAGCTGTCGCTCTCCACCCCGAAAACCAGTCCCGGAGAAGTACAAAACTGTCCAGTCCCCATCAGCACCGACCGGAAGAGACCCTCGGCCACTTTCTGACCATCGCTCTCGAGTGCGCCGGGTAAAACGAACACCGGGTTTGTGCTGCCCATTTCAGCGAATACCGGAATCGGCTCAGGTCGGCGCGCTGCCGCATTGAAGAGCGCCCGTCCCGCCCTCTGCGAGCCCGTGAACGCAACCGCGCGCGTCTTCGCGTGAGTCGCGAGAGCCATGCCAACATCGGCGCCTGTGCCGTGAACCATGGAAAACGAGCCTTCCGGCATTGAAGTGAGTTTCACCGCTCTTGCGATCGCGCTCGCCACAAGCTCCGATGTCCCGGGATGCGCAGGATGCGCTTTCACGATCACTGGATTCCGCGCTGCAAACGCCGAAATGGTATCGCCGCCAGCGACAGAAAACGCCAATGGGAAATTGCTCGCGCCGAACACCGCGACCGGTCCAATCGGTTGAAGCATGCGCCGAATGTCCGGTCTGGGCAATGGCTTCCGCTCAGGTAGAGCCGTATCGATTCGAGCATCGACCCACGATCCTTCTTTCACGATGTTCACGAACAGGCTGATCTGATTCAGCGTGCGCTCCCGCTCACCTTTGAGTCGATTGACATCGAGGCCGGTTTCCTGCGCGGCTCTCTCGACGAGCTGATCCCCGAGCGCCTGTATCTCACGGCGAACCACACCCAAAAATCCAATTGTTCGATCGGCCTCAAACGTCCGAAACTGAGCCGCCGCGGCATCCGCCAGTTCCAGCGCTCGTTCCACTTCGTCCTGAGTTGCCTCGTGAAATGGCGGGTCAATTTCTTTCCCTGCTCGCGGATCATAGGCGCGGAAAGTCTTCTCGCCGAAATTCGAAAGCTCGGAACCTATGTAGTTTTTGCCTTGGATTTCCATAAATGCCGGATGATACTTAAGTTCGCAGGCTGGTTATAATCAGACGATGTCGCGCCCCTCAGCCGCGCTCCTGGCTGCAGCGGTCTTGTTCGCAGGCTGTGGAAAGGATATCAGGAGCAAGGAAAAGATCCAAGAGGCGATCATAAACCGGCTCCAGAGCAGGTCCGGTCTCGATCTGAAGAGCCTTGACGTCACGACGACCTCTGTTTCGTTTGAAAAAAACATGGCCTACGCGACCGTGGCTTTTCATCCCAAAGATGATCCGCGCGTGAACAGCGGCATGGTCATGAAGTATACGCTGGAAAATCGGGATGGCAAGTGGGTGGTGGTGAACGTTGGCGGCGCTCCAGGGCACGGCGCAATGGATCACGCACCCTCCGGCGGAGATCAGTTGCCTCCCGGACATCCGCCGATCGATCAGCCCAGCGGGCCAACTAAATGAAGACTGTTGCCGTGCTCGGCGGCGGCCCAGCCGGAGCTTCCGCTGCGGAGCGGATCGCTCGCGCCGGTCTCAAGACCATCCTGATCGATGAAAAACTCGTCTGGGAAAAGCCTTGCGGCGGCGGTATCACTTACAAAGCTTACGCCCAATATCCTTACTTGATCGAGAACGCCACGCCAAAGAAACTCGTGAAGGATACCGTGCTCGCAGCGCCGAAAGCCGGGAGCGCGAAAACGACCCTCACGCATCCCATCGTGATCTACGCGCGCATTGATTTGAATAAAATGCTTCTCCATCGCGCCGAAGCCGCTGGCGCGCAAATCGAAAAGGAACGCGTCTTAGGTCTGAATCGCACGTCGTCGGGTTGGCAAATCCGCACGAAAGCTGGAACAATTGAGGCGGACTTCTGCATCATCGCAACCGGCGCGCGCAACCCTCTGCGCGATGTGGGAACGCAATACGGCGCGCGCGACACCATGGTCTCGTTTGGCTACAGAGTTCTTGCCAATCAGATTCACATGGATCTGCAGTTCTTGCCAAATCTCGAGGGTTATATCTGGGTATTCCCGCGTGCAGATCATATCTCTATCGGAATTTGCGGTAAAGGCGAGCCCGCCCATGCGCTTCGCAAGCGTTTGGAGCACTACATGGATGAGAAGGGTTTCTCGCGAAGAGACGCCCAGTTTTATGCGCACCTCTTGCCTTCCCTAGAGGCTTGCGGATGGCGTAAGAATCGGCTTGCCGGCGATGGCTGGATTGCGGTTGGAGACGCTGCGGGGTTAGTCGATCCGATCACCGGCGAAGGTCTGTACTACGCCGTTCGTTCCGGCGATCTGGCCAGCCAGGTGGTGCTCGCCAATCAAGATCTGAAGACGACGGCCGAGAGCTATCGCCGTCTCATCGCTGAAGATTTCGGCCTGGATCTGACCTACGGCGCGCGCCTCGCAAGAGAATTCTTCCATCGCAGCATGTTTTTCCATTCCGTGCCGAGTTGGATGGTCTACCTCGTCAGGCGCAGTCCCGCATTCCGCGAGATCATGCAAGGTCTATTTGCCGGCACCCAGCCCTATCGCGATTTGAAAAGCTTGGTGCGGCGCAATCTAGCCCGCACACTCGGCGAAGTCGCGCAAAGCTTCGTTCGATCTGCCGTTGTCGATCCGGTGTAGCGCGTTAGGCGGGTTTGGCGAGCTGTTCCGACGAGAATCGATGGATCTTTCTCTTCTCATACCGCTCTACGATGAACTCGATCGGAGTACACAGAAGCTCTAACGGACCGAGTGCCGCCGCCTTTACGCTCTTGAAGGATTCCTCCGCCCGAAGCACGCGGCAGAAGGTGTTCCACACGCGATCGTTGATCTTGAACGCCCGATAAAGCGCGTGCGGAAACGTCACTGCAAGGCTTAGCAGTTTTCGCGACCAGATGAGCTCGCTACCAATCTCCCGCAGCACCTTCTGCGTGTACGTGCGCTGCGCGCATCGGTTATCGAGCGAATCGAGTATCGATTCAGCAGCCAACTCGGCGCTATGGCAAGCTTGAGAAATT
>JAFASD010000157.1 GCA_019244945.1 Acidobacteriaceae bacterium
GGCGAAGCTCCTCGATCATCTCCCGCAAGGCATTTTGGCGCTCTGAGGTTGCGAGACTCTCGAAATAGTACCACTTGAATTGGCGGATCCAGTTTTCCATCCCTTCTTCTCCTTCGAGCGGAGTGGGCCTGTCGAAAAGCAGGGCAGAACGAGGCTCCAGGCCACACGATTCGAGGACGCTTGCATATTCGCCAATGGATGGGTAGAACGTGCGGCGTGCTGGTAAGGAATCGGCGCCGTAGTATCTCGCCGCGACGGCTTCGATGGCGCATTCGATTTGGCGGATGTTCCCTTTCCCGCCTAATTCGGCCACCAGGCGACCGCCTTTGCGCAGCGCGCGTGCGATGGCTCGGGCGACGCCGGTCACCTCCAGCATCCAATGCAGCGCGGCATTGGAGAAGACCGCGTCGAATTCGTCGGTGAAATCCATATCAGCCGCGTCTTGAAGGACGAAGCGAAGCTGAGGATAATTTTGCCGTGCTTGGCCGATCATTTCCAGTGAAGCGTCTAAGCCCGTCATCTGGGCGCCGCGGTCGGCTATTTTCTGGGTGAGATGCCCTGGGCCGCAACCGAGGTCCAGAATGCGCTCGCCGGGTTTGGGATCCAGTAAGTCGATCAAATCTTCGCCGAAACGCCAGACGAAGGCATGGCGGGCTTCGTAGAGCTCCGGGTCCCAGGATGTCTTCGGCTGAGACATTACAGCCGCGGCCTCACCTGGTAGAGAAGCACGTACACAATGACGCCCGTGACGCTGACATAGAGCCAGATGGGAAGGGTCCACTTAGCGATCGCGCGATGCTTGCCAAACTGCCTCTTGAGCGCGCGCCTGAGCGTAATAATTGCGAGCACGGGGACAGCGGCGGCGAGAATTGTATGCGTGCCGAGAATCCAAAGATAGATGATGCGAATGGCGCCAGGCTTGTCGAATTTCACCGATCCGGCGTTGTAGTGATAGACGAGATACGAAATCAGAAAAAGGCAGGAGACGGCGAAGGCGGTCAGCATGACTTTGTGATGTGCGTTTATGTTTCCCCGACGGACCAACGCGTATCCGATGACCAGCAGCACCGCGGCTATGCCGTTCAGCGTGGCATTGACGGCTGGCAGATTGTGCACGCCTAATAGAGCGAAGGGCATTACGTGCGGGCGCGGCGCAGAGCGGCGACATCGTTCAGCATGGCGGGAATTCCGTCTTCATCGATGGAGGAATAGTAGCCGCGTATATTGGCGCGCTTGTCGAGCAGAATGAATTTGGTACTGTGCTCGATTTTTCCGAGTACGTCGCCGATGTGGAAGGTGGTGTAGGCGAGGAGATGGACGGTCGCGGGCGGGCCGGTCAAGAAATACCATTGATTGGTTGGGCCGCCGAACCGGTGTGCGAAGTCGTTGAGAACGGATGGGGAGTCGCGCTGGGGATCTACCGAGATGGAAAGCAGGCCGACATCGCTTTTGCCTTTCAACTGCTGCTCGACCTTATGCATGCGGGAGGTCATCATGGGACATTCGGCGGGGCAGTTTGTGTAGATAAAATCGACGATCCAAACTTTCCCAAGCAGCGCGTTCCTATCAAAGGCGTGCCCTTGGGAATCGGTCATCGTGAAGGGCGGGACAGCGCCGTAATTGGGCAGCTTCGCGCCAGTGTCCAGGCACGCGAGCAAAAGTAATGCTGCAGCGAGGAGAGGGAAAAGCAGTAGCCTCGCCGTTGTACTCACAGGCGAGTCGGATCGAGGACCATGAGACCGTAGAGCAGAGGCAGATAGAGGACCGAAGCTAACAGGACTTTTCGCGCGCGCAATTTGGTGCGATCGAAGGTGACGCGGACGCCGGAATAGAGATACCACAGGCCTAAAGCGAGAGCGCCGAACATATAGACGCTTCCGGTCATTCCCATCCACCTCGGAAGCAGGCTGATGGGGATCAGAAGAACCGAATACAGCAGTATCTGGCGCGCGGTAGAACCGCCGTCGGGTTCCACGACGGGGAGCATTTTGATGCCCGCCCGCGAGTAGTCTTCGCGATACATCCAGGCGATGGCGTAGAAATGGGGGAACTGCCAAAGGAACAGAATGGCTGCCAAAACCCAAGCTTCCGGGGTGAGTTTACCGGCTGCGGCGGCATAGCCGATCAGAGGAGGCATGGCGCCGGGGAAAGCGCCTACTGTGGTTGACCACCAGGTCTTCTGTTTCAGCGGCGTATACAGGAACAGGTACATTATGAGCGTGAAAATGCCCAGACCAGAGGCCAGCCAATTTACAGCCAGACCCAACTCCAGGCCTCCCGCGACCGCGAGCGCAATGCCGAACCATAAGGCGTTATTGGGAGCCAGGCGTCCGGAGGGTAGAGGGCGCATCTGCGTGCGCCGCATTTGTCGGTCGGCATCGCGCTCATACCATTGATTGAGCGCCGCCGTCCCGGAAGCGATCAGGGCCGTGCCGATCATCGTATGTACGAGTGCCCATATCGACCAAGGGCCCAGGCGCCCAAAGAAGTAGCCGACTGCTGCGCTCATCACGATGAGCCAGGTGACGCGCGGCTTGGTGAGTGCGATGTAATCTTTCACGCTGCTGCTGCGCGCGAACGATGGAAGCGGGAACTCCACGGCAACATTGCCAGTGTATCAGCCAGCGCACGGTGGCTTGGCTGGCTTTGT
>JAFASD010000192.1 GCA_019244945.1 Acidobacteriaceae bacterium
CGGAAGATGGTCGATTCGCTTCTTGAACTGTTCAATCAGCCAGATGAACAAAGCGGAGAGCCCGCCGCCCGCGATTCCAATTCCGGCATAGATCAGCAGCTCGGAAATATGAGTCAGCTCAAATGTCGGGATTCGGAATAACGGTTCGTCTCCCAAGAACGCGCGCATGGTTACCACGGCGGAGACAGCGGCAAGCACGATAGAGCCCACGGCGGCAGCGCTCCAATCGGCCAGCACCTCCTCCATGACGAACAGCACGCCGCTAATAGGTGTATTGAATGCCGCGGCAATTCCCGCCGCCGCACCTACCGGCGCGATCAGGCGCATGTTGTTGCGGGGCAGGTGAAATAGTCTCCCCAGGAGCGACGCCACACCTGCTCCCATTTGCAGCGATGGATCTTCCGGACCGAGTGAATTTCCACTTCCTATAGAAACGGCGCATGCGAGAAACTTTCCCGCGATCGTACTCGGCGGAACGTATCCCTCTGAACTGTAAATCGCGATCTTCGTCTGATTTACCCCGCTACCTCTGGCGCGAGGAAAAATCTTGCGTACGATCAGCACAGCCGCAATCGCCCCGAGGGACGGACTGAGCAGACGCCCAAATCGAAATCTTCCCGACAGCGCTCCGAGCGAACTCCAACTAATGAAGTCAATCGTGATGTGGAACAACACCACGAGTAATCCGGAGAACACGCCGATGAGCAACGCAAGAATAAGAAAGCGCTGTGTGTCGCTCAAGCCCAGGTGGCCGAGGTGGAGGCGCCACATCCCCCCCCTATCGGGCTTATTCATGGCCTATTTTTCCCAGAACGATCTCGAGCGCGCGATCGGAAATATTGGTTGTCCCGCAAAACTGGGCGCGATCCTTCCAGAGTTGCTGACCCTCGTTCTGCAGCGCGAGCGCAACATCCGCATCCCCCGAGTTTTTGCCCTCGAGCATCTTCCGCGCGGCGTCTAAACGATCCTGAAGAGCGCCCGCTTCGGGACATTGCTGGAGTTGATTCACCACCCGTCCGAGCAAGTTCTGACTGCGGCGCAGACGTTCCGCGGAAGTAATGCCCGGCAGCGCGGGATCAAGATCGATGATCGTATTAGTCAGCGCAAGCGCATCCGAGCTTTGGCCATCATTCGGATCGAGACGGAGGGCGCGCTGAAACTCGTGCCGGGCCGACACGAAGCTTCCCGCGCTAAGGTACACATCGCCGAGGCCGCGATGCGCCGATCCGTCCTGTGGCGCCTCGCGCACAATGTCGCGAAAGGCTTGCGATGCTTCCGATGTTGCTCCGTATTGTAGAAGCAAAAATCCAATCTTCGCCCTTTCGCTCGGATCGGGCGGCGCACTCGCATACAACTGCATGAGCTCGCCAACAACTTCGTTTCGACGGCCCGTCTTTTCGAGCAGGCCGACTAATTCCCATCTGGCTTGACGGCGCGTTCCGATCGACGATGCCGGCCAGTACTCGTAGACTGCGCGCTGATAATAGCCCGTGGCTTGCTGAAGGTGATGCCGTTTCATCGCTAAACGCGCCAGCATCAGATTAATTACGCCGTTGGTCGGATCCTCCTGCAGCAACTGGTCCAGGTGAGCCTGCGCCTCGTCCAGGCGTCCAGTATTCAGGAGCGCCGTGGCCAGAGATAGCCGGTACTCTGCGCTATCGGAATTGAAGATAAGCGCCCGACGGTATTCGCCAACGGCATCGGCCAGTTCGCCGGCTTTGGTCAGCGATTGACCCTGGTCGTAGTGCGTTTGCCCGAGGAACTGTCGTTCCCGTTTGTACGCGGAAGTAACAAAGCCGGTGATTAGGAAGGAGACGCCGAGCAGCAGCAGCACAAATACTGCGGCGCGAAGACTGGTCTGGGCGTCAGCGCGAAACAGTGCCGAAAATTTCGTTAAAGCGCTTCTTCTGCTCATCGTTCAGAACATCCAGAATGCGCTGTTTGCCATGCGCGGCCACATCCTCGCGGTCATCCTCGATGTTCTGATAGTACTTCCCGTAGTCGTCCAGCACCTTTGTGACTGTCTCTTCCTGTTGAGGAGTGAGATTCAGTTGAGCTTTCAGACGCTCTAATCCAACTTTTCTCGCAGCTTCAATGGCGAGCTGGTCGTGCGGAGCGGCTGACATCCGGGCGTGCAGATACCCACGTGTGACAGCAGATCCAAAAGCGGCTCCGCACAAAAACACGACCGCTAGGATGGCCAATACTTTTGGGTTTGACCACTTCGCGTCGTTGTGCGGCGTCGTCTGCCGCCTGGTCGTCACAGAAGCTATTGTAATGATCCTTGGTGAATTGCGAAATTTGCCAGCACAGCGTCCCTCTGTTGCGCTTGGCTGCCGGTGACGGGAGCATCATAATGGAAGTCCTGCGCAATCGCACTGGACGTGCCGAGATGTCCGTCCCGGCTTTCTTGCGCGACCACATACGTCCCGAGTACCAGCGCAATCGTGAGCGACGCATACGCCAGTCGTGTCCCAAACTGTGAATAGAGGAATGCTGCCCAGATGGAATCTTTGGCGCGCTCTTCAATGCGCTGTATCACCCGAGCGTAGAAACCCGGCGTAGGCTCCATCTCTTCGGGCGCGCGCAGCGCCTTCAGTAACTCGGATTGCGTTTTCATCGATCCCACTTCCGCCGAGCACTCGCTGCAATCAGATAAGTGACGGCGTAACCCCTGGCCTTCGCTGGCAGGCTGCTTCCCCATAAGCAGATCCTCCAGATTGTTCCGAACGGACCCGTGCATATTTCCCTCAAAAAAGAACCACTAAATCTGCGGATCTAATCGTCCGCTTCAAATCAACTTTACACCCAACCGCCCACGAAAAACACCTAAATCGCCGGTGGCGTTAACGGCGCTTTCTCCAACCTTTGCGCCGCCTTCATCAGCTTTTGGCGTGCTCGAAACAGCTTCACTTTAATCGTATTCTCGTTCATGCCGGTCATCTGCGACAACTCTTCCACGGAGTGTCCTTCGACCTCTTTCAACAAAATCAATGACCGATCCTCTGCCGAAATCTTCGAGAGCAGCTTCAGAATCAGATCATGTTGCGCGAGCCGCTGATCGACCGGCGGCGCGTGATCCGTCGCCGGTTCCGAATTTTCCATGCGAAGAGAGTCGTCAGCCGAAAAATCGCTCTCATAAACCAGCTTCCGAACCCGCTTCTTGCGCAAATAGTCGTAACACTCGTTGACGGTAATCTTATAAATCCAGGTCAGCAGAGAGCTACGAAAATCGAAATTCTTGATGGAAAAATAAATCTTGGCGAAAACCTGTTGAGCGATATCCTCCGCATCGTTCCGGTTGCGAAGAATGCCGTAGATGATGGAGAAGACTTTAGCTTGATAGCGCTCCACGACCTCGCGGAAAGCGAGTTCGTCTTCTGCCTGTACCCGCCGGACTAACGCCGCCTCTTCGGTGGTTCGATGATCCAATTTGGTCTTTGCCCGGCTTGCCCCTCCGGCCGTCAGCGGAAATGGAAGAGTAGCGCTTATACCGCTCATACATGCCACCCGACGTCCTGCATTATGAACGCGTTACAAAAAACCTCAAATTCCCATTATCCAAAACCACCGCCCGCCAAGAGCCAGCGCCACAGGCGAATAAGCAGCGAACTTGCTCGCCCTGCTTTTCGTCTCCTGAAATGGGAGAATATCTGAGCAATGAGACCTCTTTACGCCAACACTCCGCCCGGACCCACCCAGCTCAACGCCGCCCTGTTGCTGCTCCGAATTGCAAGTGCCTTAGCCTTCCTCTACCACGGAAGCGCGATCCTGTTTGGGGCATTCGGTGGCCCCGGACCGCGTGGCTTTGCCGCCTTCATGCACGCCCCTCCCGTAATCGGTTACCTCGTAGGATTGGCCCAATTTTGCGGCGGCTTGGCCATTTTGACCGGCGTTCTGATTCGAATCGGCGCTTTGTGCATCATCATCGTCATGCTCGGCGCTATCTTCCTGGTTCACCTGCCGCATGGTTTTGATATTGGAAAGGGCGGCTTTGAATACGCCCTCACGCAATTGCTGGTCGCCGCCGCTCTGTTACTCACCGGCGCAGGCGCCTGGTCGCTCATCCCGGGCAGAGAAAGGATCTAGATGCGTATGTCGGGTACCTCCAACATTTCTTACGCTCTCCGCACGCTGCGCAAGAGCCCCGGCTTCACTGCCGCCGTCATCGTGTCGCTCGCTCTCGGTATTGGCGCGAATGCGGCCATTTTCAGTGTTGTGAACGGTCTTCTTTTC
>JAFASD010000259.1 GCA_019244945.1 Acidobacteriaceae bacterium
GCCGGCGAGGCCTGCAGAGAAAAAGCGGAACTTCATAGGTGTTGGAAATCCTTGTCGGGTCTTTGTCTAGTGAACCCAGCGATCACGATTGGAGTCCTTCTTTCGAAGGTATACCTCAAACTTCTTCCTTGCGCGACGGAGCTTCCATTCCTTGTAGCTGGAAATGACGGGCTGTCTGATTTGCGACTGTAAGGTTTTTCCTCGTAAGAGAAGATATCCGGTAATCAGGCCGCCCAAGTGAGCCAATACGGCGACGCCACTGCGCTGCCCACCGACGGTTGCGGACAAGGATTGGAGAAACACCACGGCTCCAATGATCATCACAAAATACTTCGATTTGATGGGGATCAGAAAACCGAAAAGAATCGTCTGATCGGGAAACATGACGCCGTAGGCGACCAATATTCCGTAAATCGCGCCCGAAGAGCCGACCGTCCTGACGTCAGTTCCTCCGAAGATGTATGCGGCGGCAACCACAGTCAGCGCAGCGCAGATGCCGCAAACAAAATAGAAGCGCAGAAATTTGGCGGTTCCCCATAAGCGCTCCAGCGGGACGCCAAACATCCAGAGGGCGAGCATGTTCCAGAGAATATGGCCAAACCCAGCATGGAAAAACATGTAGGTTGCCAGTTGCCAGATGGCGAATGTCTGGACTACTTGGGCCGGCATCAGGTAGAAATTCTGCCGGAAAAACTCCACGCTGCTGGTAGTTTTCAGGATGTATTCGAAGACGAAGAGGCCAATGTTTACAATCAGAAGCCATCGCACTCCGACTGGAAACCGGTTAGAAGGGATGTACCGATTAACGTACGAGCGCGAACTGAAGGACATCGATCGCGGGGGTTCCTGACTTGAGGATAACAAAAAGGGTGCAAGCTCTTATGCTGAAGTTGTGCGGGGCATTCGGTGTTTGATATGGGGTGTCTCCTTGGTCTGTAGAAGCGTTGGAGAATGCCGATGCATGATCTCGCACATAGTTGTCCGTGAGGAAGGTGCTTGCTGAACCGTTGTCCAGCACGAAGAGCACCGGGTCGGCATTCGGGTCAGTCCTGTTCCTGGCCCTAACGCGACTGGCCGGCGCCGGAGGCCTACGAGAGATCCCGGGCTTACACCGCTCACCACCAACCGCTGTGGTTCGACACGACGCCGATTTACCTGGACGGGCAACACATTCTGACGGCTTCGCATGGCGGCGAAGCGGAAAACTACTATGGCCTGATTGGAAGTGATGTGCTGGGAACGTTTGCCAGCTACACCATCGATCTGAATCGAATGGAGTTCAGCTTCCGATAGGGTCTCCTCGCCTGTTTTCGATCACCCCGGAGGATTGTCTTTCAGGTGCCAGAGGAGCCATCTGCGCTGATCCGGCAAGAGAGCGCATCTTCACGCGAGGGTTATCTATATGGTTAATACCCATTGGCCGCCATACTCGGCGACGGTGGCGAAGCTGCTCTCGCAAACATATGCTAAGTGTCTGAAAACGCGTGCCTCGCGCTCGCGGTGGAGGTTCGAGATGCCTGGATCTCCATTTGGAAACCAGCTTGTTAGGTAAGAGTTCAATTGAACTGATGAGAATCAAACGAGAAAGGATGGCCGCGACGACTACACATAAGGGCCTTTTGTCTCAAAGATGAAGAGTATCGCATGTCTCCGGCTATGTTTGTTTCTGCTTGCGTCCTGCGCAGGCTCCTTGCACGCCGACGAAACTCCCAACGACAGCATCGTTACACTGCAACGACACACCTGCGAGAGACATTGCGCTGTATATAGATTGGTCGTTTACGGAGACGGTACGGTGATTTACTACGGTCAGTATGACGTCCGCCGGAAGGGTCTCGTCCTCTCCCACATTGACCCAGAGGACTTTCGGAAATTGGTTGAGAGTGCCAAAAACATCGGCTACTTCAATTTGAAGAGTGAGTATGGCTATCACGGAACAAGTGGGTGCGATTCGATTATTCCGGACAGCCCAATCGTAACTACATCCCTCACCGTGGGAATCCAGTCACACGGAATCATTCATCATCACCGGTGCGGTGGCCCGATTCCCGATCAGCTCACACAGTTTGAAAACGAGATAGAAAAAGCAGTCAACGTTGAGCAGTTCACCAAGTAATTCAGGAGGGATGATATGTCATACCACCGCGGCAACGCAATCGACTACGCCAAGACCTACTGGACCGTTCCCTGCAAGGACGGACTGTTAGGAGCAAAATACGGTCGCCCGTCTATCGACTACTTCCGCCATAAGTTTCACGCCCCGGCGCCCGATTGGAAGGCAGTGTTTGTGCGCGATGACACCGGAACTGAAAACGGTGTCTTCCAAAAAGATGGCGAAGCCGACAAAATCTTTCAAGACGACGATGGTTTAGAGGATTGTGCCCACTATGTCTCCCAGTGTTTCCGAGGCGGGGGCGCAGGCATAGAAACGCAATGGGGCGCTCGCGAGCTGAAAGAAGCCTTGCATGCATTGCCGAACACGAAGACCATGGTGGAAAAGGCCGACATAGATGCATGCCAGCGGATCGTAAACGCGGGATTGTTGAAGCGCGGAGACGCGGTCATTTACTACAACACGAAACCTACGGACGAAAGCGCGGTGGGCTACTCACATAGTGCGATGTACGTGGGAGATGGCGGCATCACGTGTCATTCCACCTGCAGATATAAGGGGCTTGGCGACAGCTCGGACGACGAGTGGCATCTCAACAACGGAAGCAAGTATTTATATACGTTCATTCACTTCTCGAGCGATGACAGCATTGAGGGTGATGTCGCCAAAGCATTGGCGGGGTGGTGGAGGGCTGACTACGGCGGGAGAACCAGCTACTGCGCCGTCCGGAGCGATGGCACGGCTCACCAGACTTTAACACAACCTCGGAAGGCAAATGACAAACCTCCAGGTAAGCCTTCGGCGTACTGGTTTCAAGACCATAACTCCATCAGATTCACCTGGAAAGAATCTGGCGAATTAGAGGAGTGGACAATCAGCGTTTCAAACGCAGTACTGAAGGCCAAGCTAAAAGACACCGCCGGGAAGGTAACGAAGCTGTTCTAAACGGATTTCGGGGCGGCTCGCGTGATAGCCCCGGCTTCAGACTTCTGCATCAGGTTATTGAGCGGGCAGTTGAAAGAAGAGCGCAGACTGGCGTGTTTTTCGCGGCGCCCGAGGGCG